>NZ_JBLKBZ010000010.1:0-158799 GCF_047530935.1 Enterobacter sp. 03-F-07-AD-ECC
TTCACCCACTTTGATGATACCGCGCTCTACACGACCGGTAACAACGGTACCACGACCGGAGATGGAGAATACGTCTTCGATTGGCAGCAGGAATGGCTTATCAATCGCACGCTCTGGTTCTGGGATGTAAGAATCCAGGTAGCCAGCCAGTTCGATGATTTTCGCTTCCCACTCTGCGTCGCCTTCCAGCGCTTTCAGCGCGGAACCACGAACGATTGGGGTATCGTCGCCTGGGAAATCGTACTGAGACAGCAGTTCACGAACTTCCATCTCTACCAGTTCCAGCAGCTCTTCGTCATCAACCATGTCGCATTTGTTCAGGAACACGATGATGTAAGGAACGCCTACCTGACGACCCAGCAGGATGTGCTCACGAGTCTGAGGCATTGGGCCGTCAGTCGCAGCTACTACCAGGATCGCGCCGTCCATCTGCGCAGCACCGGTGATCATGTTTTTAACATAGTCGGCGTGGCCTGGGCAGTCTACGTGTGCGTAGTGGCGAGTCGGGGTGTCATACTCAACGTGAGAGGTGTTGATGGTGATACCACGAGCTTTTTCTTCTGGTGCGTTATCGATCTGGTCGAATGCACGAGCAGAACCACCGTAGGTTTTTGCCAGAACGGTAGTGATTGCAGCGGTCAGCGTTGTTTTACCATGGTCAACGTGGCCGATAGTACCGACGTTAACGTGCGGTTTTGTACGTTCAAACTTTTCTTTAGACATCGATTGTCCCTCTAAGACACGGATAAATCGGTGATATCACCACATCAACCAGGCGAAATGCCTGAACTGTTGAATCAAGTAAAATTGAAACAGAGAGAAACGGGAAGGAGAAGTGAAGTGGTGCTGATACCCAGAGTCGAACTGGGGACCTCACCCTTACCAAGGGTGCGCTCTACCAACTGAGCCATATCAGCACGTATTGGAGCGGGCAGCGGGAATCGAACCCGCATCATCAGCTTGGAAGGCTGAGGTAATAGCCATTATACGATGCCCGCATCCTGAAACTCGGCTACCCAGTTCTTTCTGTAACAAAAAAAGAGATTTCTCTCTTTTTAAGTTCGAGCTGATTCAGCTTTTAAACCAGCTCCGGCGGCATTTACGCTGCCAGAAAGTGGTGGTGGGGGAAGGATTCGAACCTTCGAAGTCTGTGACGGCAGATTTACAGTCTGCTCCCTTTGGCCGCTCGGGAACCCCACCGGACTTGATGGTGCCGACTACCGGAATCGAACTGGTGACCTACTGATTACAAGTCAGTTGCTCTACCTACTGAGCTAAGTCGGCATCAAGTAGCGCGCATTCTATGGATACCTGCGCGGTCATGCAACTAAAAATTTGCATAAAACGTTCTTTCGCTCACATTTTATGCTAACCACGCATCAAGCGCTGTAAAAGTAGTCATTCGCGGTCAAATATTCAACATATATGAGCGAATTGCATCGCATACACCGTAGCGTGACGGCTTCCGCGTAACGCAGCGCTTTCCATCTTTTTTCTTATTATTCCTGTCATCTGGTGTTAACCTCCTGCCCATTGTCCAAAATTAACTGTGTGATGAGCCACGATCCGGCAATATGATGCTGGCTCACTGAAGCATGCTTATGAGCAAAAAAGAGCAAACGTTAATGACGCCTTATCTTCACTTTAACCGCAGCCAGTGGGCTGCCCTGCGTGATTCCGTCCCTATGACGCTGACGGAAGGTGAAATCGCACGGTTAAAAGGGATAAACGAAGATCTGTCCCTGGAAGAAGTGGCAGAAATTTATCTCCCCCTCTCACGCTTGCTTAACTTCTATATCAGTTCCAACCTGCGCCGTCAGGCGGTGCTGGAGCAGTTCCTTGGAACCAATGGTCAACGCATTCCTTATATCATCAGTATTGCTGGCAGCGTGGCGGTAGGTAAAAGCACAACCGCGCGTGTCTTGCAGGCTCTCCTGAGCCGCTGGCCAGAACACCGCAGCGTGGAGCTGATCACCACCGACGGCTTTCTGCACCCCAATGAGGTGTTAAAAGAACGTGGGCTGATGAAGAAGAAGGGCTTCCCGCTCTCTTATGACATGCACCGTCTGGTGAAATTTGTCTCAGACCTGAAATCCGGCGTGCCTAACGTCACGGCGCCGGTCTATTCGCACCTGATCTACGATCGCATTCCGGGCGGAGACAAAACGGTGGTGCAGCCAGACATTCTGATTCTGGAAGGGTTAAATGTGCTGCAAAGTGGGATGGATTATCCTCACGATCCGCATCACGTGTTTGTCTCTGACTTCGTCGATTTCTCTATTTATGTCGATGCACCGGAAGATTTGCTGCAAAGCTGGTATATCAACCGCTTCCTGAAGTTCCGCGAAGGGGCGTTCACCGACCCGGACTCCTATTTCCATCACTACGCCCAGCTTTCTGAAGAAGAGGCGGTGAAGGTGGCGACAGGCCTGTGGAACGAGATCAACTACGTAAACCTGAAAGAGAACATTCTCCCTACCCGCGAGCGGGCGAGCCTGATCCTCACCAAGAGCGAGAAACACGCTGTCGACCAGATTCGTTTGCGGAAATAGGTTAGCAGACATAAAAAAACCGGCTTAACGCCGGTTTTTTTGTTTACGCCTGCGGCTTTTCGCCGTTTTCATCCTGATCGACCGCAAAGCAGGCGACCAGCTGACCGCGATAATCTTTCAGCTGCGGCTGTAGCTGGGTGCAAGGGCCAAAGCGGCGACTGCAACGGGCGTTGAACGCACATCCCGGAGGTGGATTCAGCGGACTTGGCAATTCACCGGTCAGCTTAATACGCTCACGACGATCGTCCGGGTTCAGGCGAGGTGTCGCAGAGAGCAGCGCCTGGGTGTACGGGTGGCGAGGGTTATTAAAGATCTGATCTTTCGTCCCCTTCTCCACGCAGCGCCCCAGATACATTACCATTACTTCATCAGCGATATGCTCTACCACCGACAGGTCGTGGGAGATAAATACGTAAGACAGCCCCAGCTCCTGCTGCAGATCCATCATCAGATTCAGCACCTGTGCGCGTACGGAAACGTCGAGCGCTGAGACCGGTTCATCGGCAATCACGACATCCGGATCGAGCATCAGGCCACGGGCGATGGCGATACGCTGGCGCTGACCGCCAGAGAACATATGCGGGTAGCGATCGTAATGCTCGGTTTTCAGGCCGACTTTCGCCATCATCGCCAGCGCTTTTTCACGACGCTGCTCTTTGCTGAGATTACTGTTAATCAGCAGCGGCTCTTCCAGTATCTGCCCCACTTTCTTGCGCGGGTTCAATGAACCGTACGGGTTCTGGAACACAATCTGGATTTTCTGGCGACGCAGCTTCTGCGCCTGCGGATCGTGCTTGAGCAGATCCTGTCCCTGATAATAGAGCTCGCCGCCGGTAGGCGTTTCAATCATCGTCAGCAGACGGCCTAAGGTTGATTTGCCGCAGCCCGACTCCCCGACCACCGCCAGCGTTTTACCGCGTTCGAGGGTAAAGGAGACGCCGTCCAGCGCTTTCACCAGGCGCTCAGGGGCAAAAATCCCCTTCTTCACCGGGTAGTGTTTTTTCAGGTCGATAGCCTGCAACAGCGGTTGTTGCGTGGTGGCCTGTTGCGTATTCATAGTGTTGGCCTCCCGGCATCATCGAGTGGGTAGTGGCATTTCGACTGACGACCGTCAGCCAGCTGGTTCAGCTCAGGCTCTTCTGCACGGCATTTATCCGTCGCATACGGGCAACGCGGATTCAGCAGGCAGCCCTGCGGACGGTCATATTTACCCGGTACCACACCCGGCAGCGACGCCAGACGCGCTTTATCCTGGGCAAACTCCGGCAGCGCACGTAAAAGCGCCTGGGTATACGGATGACGCGGTGCGCGGAAGATATCGTGCGAACTTCCGGTCTCCACCACCTGTCCTGCATACATCACGATGATTTTGTGTGCTGCTTCAGCCACCAGCGCCAGGTCGTGCGTAATCAGCACCAGCGCCATGTTCTCTTTCTGCTGCAGTTCCAGCAGCAGCTCGATGATTTGCGCCTGGATGGTCACGTCCAGCGCTGTGGTCGGCTCATCGGCAATCAGCAGTTTTGGCCGACAGGCAATTGCCATCGCGATCATCACACGCTGACTCATCCCGCCAGAAAGCTGATGCGGGTAGACATCAAGGCGCGATGCCGGGTCAGGGATCCCCACCTGGTTCAGCAGGTCGATCGCCCGCTGACGACGGGTTTTCTTGTTACCGCCCTGATGGACCTTGATCGCCTCCATAATCTGGAAGCCCACGGTGTAGCAGGGGTTCAGGCTGGTCATCGGGTCCTGGAAGATCATCGCCACTTCCGCGCCCACCAGCTGGCGGCGCTGTTTCTCGGAAATGCGCTTCAGATCCTGACCATTGAACTGCAGGTTTTCCGCCATCACGCGGCCCGGATAATCGATCAGCCCCATAATCGCCAGTGAGCTTACGGACTTACCGGAACCGGATTCCCCAACAATGCCAACCACTTCGCCCTGATTTACGCTGTAGCTGATGCGGTCCACGGCGCGAAACGGGGTGCCTTCATCGCCGAAGTGCACCGATAATTTATCTACATTTAATAACGCCATCTCGTGCCTCTTACTGCTTCAGTTTGGGATCAAGTGCATCGCGCAGACCATCACCCATCAGGTTAAATGCCAGCACCGTCAGCAGAATTGCCAGACCCGGGAAGGTGACAACCCACCAGGCGCTTTGTGCGAACTGCAACACGTCGGAGAGCATCGTGCCCCACTCCGGTGTTGGCGGCTGCGCACCCATGCCCAGGAAGCCAAGAGCGGCCATATCAAGAATGGCGTTAGAGAAGCCGAGCGACGCCTGAACAATCAGCGGCGCAAGGCAGTTCGGGAAGATATTGACGAACATCTGGCGCATCGCACCGGCACCGGCCACGCGGGACGCGGTGACGTAGTCGCGGTTCACTTCCACCAGCACTGCCGCACGGGTTAAACGCACGTAGTGAGGGAGTGCCACGAAGGTCAGCGCAAGCGCGGCGTTACCGATCGACGGGCCAAATATCGCTACCAGCACCAGGGCCAGCAGCAGGCTTGGCAGCGCCAGCATGATGTCGACGATACGCATGATGATGTTATCAACAATGCCGCCAAAATAACCCGCAACCAGGCCGAGGATGATCCCCATGATCAGGGACAGCACCACCACCAGGCAGCCCACCAGCAGCGACAGACGCGCGCCGTACATCAGACGCGACAACACGTCGCGACCTACATCATCGGTACCCAACAGGTGAGCCAGGCTCCCGCCGTCCTGCCATGCAGGGGGGGCCAGCAGCGCGTCACGGAACTGATCCGCCGGGTTATACGGTGCAAGCACGTTTGCAAACACGGCAATCAGGATCATGACAGAGACATAGACCAGCCCCACTACCGCGCCTTTATTACGCTTGAAGTAGTGCCAGAATTCCTGCAGCGGCGTCATTGGAACCGGTGCAGCAACCACTTTATTTTCAGAAACGTGTGACATGATGGCCCCTTACTTCTTATGACGAATACGCGGGTTCACCACGCCGTACAGCAAATCGACCAGCAGGTTGACGAGAATAATCATCGTCGCGACCAGCAATACACCGCCCTGCACGACCGGATAGTCACGGCGTTGCAGCGCGTCAATCAGCCAGCGGCCAAGTCCCGGCCAGGAGAAGATGGTTTCGGTCAGGATCGCCCCTGCCAGCAGCGTACCCACCTGCAGACCGATAACGGTCACCACCGGCAGCATGGCGTTACGCAGCGCATGAACGATGATGACTCGCATACGCGTCAGGCCCTTGGCACGCGCGGTACGAATATAATCCTCGCCCAGCACTTCCAGCATTGACGAACGGGTCATACGCACGATTACCGCCAGAGGGATCGTGCCAAGCACCATTGCCGGCAGGATCATATGCGCGACCGCATCAATAAAGTTGCCCTCTTCGCCCCAGATCGCCGTATCAATCAGCATAAAGCCGGTCAACGGGTTGGAATCATCGAGGAAGACCATATCGCTGACGCGTCCGGAGACCGGCGTCAGGTTAAGCTGCACCGAGACCAGCATAATCAACATCATGCCCCACCAGAAGATCGGCATGGAGTAGCCGGTCAGCGCCAGGCCCACAGCGGTATGGTCAAAAATAGAGCCACGTTTAACGGCAGCCAGCACCCCGACAGGGATACCCACCGCAGTGGCAAAAATCATGGCGCAGATGCCAAGCTCCAGTGTCGCTTTAAAACGCGGCACGAACTCGTCCCACACCGGAAGACGGCTTTTCAGTGAAATCCCTAAGTCACCATGCATAACGCCCCAGATATAGTGGAGGTACTGCTGCCACATCGGCTTATCGAGGCCGAGTTCAGCCAGCAGCTGCGCATGACGTTCAGGGGAAATACCACGCTCGCCCGCCATAATCATTACCGGGTCGCCGGGGATCATATGGACGAAGGCAAAAGTGAGAAGGGTGATACCGATAAACGTGGGGATGACAAGTCCCAGACGTCGGAGGATGAACTGCAACATAACCCGGATTCTCTCTGAAGACGCACGACCAGTGGCGTGGCGTCTGTATTGCTCACAAATGTAAATTCCCTCTCCCGCAGGAGAGGGTTAGGGTGAGGGCTAGCATGGCACGCCCCTCACCCCTGCCCTCTCCCACAGGGAGAGGGAGAACGCCCTACTGATTATTCGACAGATACGTTTTCGAAGTGGTGTTTGCCCAGCGGATCAACCACGTAGCCTTTCACTTCTTTGCGCACTGGCTCGTACACAGTGGAGTGAGCAACAATCAGAGCCGGAGCCTGATCGTGCATAACAACCTGTGCCTGCTTGTAGAGTTCAATACGTTTGTTGTGATCGTCGGTGGCACGTGCCGGCTGGATCAGGTCTTCAAACGGCTTATAACACCAGCGAGAGTAGTTAGAGCCGTCTTTTGCCGCCGCGCAGCTGAAGAGGGTGGCGAAGAAGTTGTCCGGATCCCCGTTGTCACCGGTCCAGCCCATCATCACTGCCTGATGCTCACCCGCTTTGGCGCGCTTCAGATACTCGCCCCACTCGTAGGTGACAATCTTGGCCTGAACGCCGATTTTCGCCCAGTCAGCCTGAACCATTTCAGCCATACGGCGTGCGTTCGGGTTGTACGGACGCTGTACCGGCATCGCCCACAGTTCAACGGTAAAGCCTTTATCCTGCCCTGCTTCCTTCAGCAGCGCTTTCGCTTTCTCTGGATCGTAGGTGTAGTCTTTAACGTCATCGTTATAGCCCCACATGGTTGGCGGGATCAGGTTTTTAGCCGCAACGCCGGCGCCCTGGTAAACGGCCTTGATGATCGCTTCTTTGTTCACCGCATAAGTCAGCGCCTGACGCACTTTCACGTCATCAAACGGTTTCTTCTCGGTGTTGAATGAGAGATAGCCCACGTTCAGGCCAGCCTGCTCCATCAGGTTGATATTCTTGTCCTGCTTCATGCGGGCGATATCAGCCGGGTTCGGGTATGGCATAACCTGGCATTCGTTTTTCTGCAGTTTTGCGTAACGCACAGACGCGTCAGGCGTGATGGAGAAGACCAGACGGTCGATCTGTGGTTTGGTACCCCAGAAGCCCGGGAACGCTTTGTACAGAATACGGGAGTCTTTCTGGTACTGCAGCAGCTGGAACGGACCGGTACCGATTGGGTTCAGGTCCACTTTTTCCGGCGTGCCGGCTTTCAGCATGTTGTCTGCGTACTCTTTAGAGAGGATAGAGGCGAAGTCCATGGCCAGGTCCGCCAGGAATGGCGCTTCCGGGCGAGTCAGCACGAACTGAACGGTTTTATCGTCCACTTTTTTCACTTCAGCGATCAGGTCTGGCAGACCCATCCCTTCGAAGTACTCATAGCTGCCGCCGGACACTTTGTGGTACGGGTTCTGAGCGTTTTTCTGACGATCGAAGGAGAACACAACGTCATCGGCGTTGAAGTCGCGCGTTGGTTTGAATTCTTTGCTGTCCTGCCACTTCACGCCCTGGCGCAGGTGGAAGGTATAGGTTTTACCGTCTTCGCTGACGTCCCACTTCTCCGCCAGGCCAGGAATCACTTCCGTGGTGCCGGTTTTGAATTCAACCAGACGGTTATAGATCGGCACAGAGCTTGCGTCGTAAGTCGTACCAGAGGTAAAGAGCTGTGGGTTAAAGCCTTCCGGCGAGCCTTCAGAACAGTAAACCAGGGTTTTTGCCTGTACGCTTGCTGCCACGGTCATAGCCACCAGGCTCAGACCAAGCTTCAGCATCCCTGACTTCTTCAAGGAAATACTCATTATTCTGCTCCAATGTGATGTTTTGCTTTGTTGTGTTACGCCGCCTGACCTTTATTTATTTTTTACCCGGTCCGGTCGGTGATGCCCGAAGGCGTTAAAGGGATGGAGAATCCTTTCAGAAGAGCGTTGGAGTTGCAGCGCAGATCGTCCCTGAAATGCCCCTCGTGCCCTACAATCTGTCAACAGAATGTGAAAACGTCAATACAGGTGACGGGGATTTACGCTGAGTGTGAGAAACCGCAAACAAAGATTAAAAAAACTATGTACGCCAGTTTTCAGCAGGGAAATTTATGCTACTCGTCATGTTGCAGCACAAATATCTTCATATTTCGCAACAATCAGTGATTAACTTTTATTCAGAATGGGTAAATTTTCTTGCAGAACGGTGATTATCTGAGCACTAAATACCGCGAACGTTAAAACGCACAGCGAAAAATGCTGAGGTTATCCATAAGCAACGCGAAAAAAGATCAATCTATATATAAAAAAATACAATGGATTATGTCACAAAATCACGAACAGGCAGGAAGAAGCAGGACTAAGAGGTGTTTTGGCTAATCTGGACGAATAAAGCGTTAATGCAAAAAGGGCTAACCTTGCGGTTAGCCCTTTTTTGAATGTGGTCGGCGAGAGAGGATTCGAACCTCCGACCCACTGGTCCCAAACCAGTTGCGCTACCAAGCTGCGCTACTCGCCGAATGCGGAGCGCATCTTACTGCTGAGGTGCGCCCCCGTCAATCCCTTAATTTAAAAAAGCCATCCAACTGGCGATAAACTCGCCAGGCAAGCTACTGCGCGGCTTTCTGGCTGCTTTCAGGCAGTTTGCACCAGTTGTTATTTTCGTTAATCCCCCCGTCCGGAGAGGTATAACCCAGGCACCCCATGATGGTGTCGTACAACTCAACGTGACGGCGCGGTACCTTAATTTCTGCCTGCTGTTTCAGATGAGCAAACATTTTGGCTTTGTCAGGGTTCTCCAGGTACTTATCTGACATCCACATAATCATCGGTACACGGAATTGCTCCGGCGGCGCCAGCTTACGCGGCGTACCGTGCAAATGTTCCTTTTCGTTAATGGATTCACCGTGGTCTGCCGCATAGATGACAATCGCTTTCTTATCACGCAACTCATCAATCACACGGCTCAGGAACGTATCCACATACAGAACAGTATTATCGAAAGCATTTACTAACTCTTCCTTGCTACAGCTCGCATTAATGCTGACACACTCCGGTTGCCACTTCGCGAAATCTCGCGTGTAACGCTGGTAATAGCTGTAATGTGATCCTTTAGTATGCAGAATGATGAGATGTTTTCCCTTTGGATGATTTTTTAGAGACTGTGACATTTCCTGGAGCAGCAACATATCATCGACACTCTTTCCACGGTTACGTGGCTCGGCGCCAATCTGCTCGCGATACGCGATGTTATCCGCCAACGTGTTGGTATAGAACCACATCTCGCTTTGCATGGCGAACAGATCGGAGCTAAAGCCAAGCTGCTTCAGCACAGCAAACACGTTTTGCTCTTTGAGGGTACGCTGAGGGTTATCGCTCGCACCACCTTCACGCACAAACATACAGCGCAAGGACAGCTTCGTAGCGGTATCACAGGAGTAGCCGCGGTAAGCCACCAGATTCTTTTCCTGCGCCAGTTTTGGGGTGGTATCGCGGTCATAACCGAGAATGCCCATATGATCCCAGCGCGTCGTTTCGCCGATAACAAAAACCACGTAAGTATCATCCAGCCCATCAGCAGGAGCCTGGTAAGTGAATTTTTTGGCCGGGTTAACCAGCGATTTCACATCACTGGATTCGTCCGCCTGCGCCCAGGCATAAAGACCTAACGCCGACAGCCAGTTGGACGGCAGATAAGAGTTGGCGACTACGCCGCCGTAGCTTGGCATATCCACGCCCGTCACTTTTTCGACTTTTCTTTGCTGTTTTTCCATCAGGCGGATAGGCGCCCATACCAGCAAACCAGCCAGCAGGACCACGGCGACAGTGCGGATCCGCTGTCCACGAGTGCGCAACTGGCGTAACAACGTATAGCGGCAGGTATTACTCCAGATAAAGAAGAGTGGGAGCAGACAGGTTAAAATTGTCCAGACGATAAAGCCTTTACCCACAACCTCTTTCGAGAGATCAATGTCAGTGGTCATTACCGACGCAACGATACCGTAGCCAATGACGACGTTCATAAAGGTCATGTAATAGCTGGCGGCGGCGGAAATTATTACCACCAGCGAGGCCAGAATTTGCCACGTGCGACGGCCGAAGAGAGATAACAGGCGTAACAAGAAAAATGTCGCGAGGACGGAGCCGAACACTTCAATAGCGGCAAAAATTCCATTTCTTACGGTGAGGTCTTCGAAATAACCTTCCACTCGTCTGAACAGCACCGCGCCATTCAGAAATAATCCGATATAGACAGCCAGCATCAGACACAATCTTTGCTGGGTAATAGACCTAATGTATTTCATGCAAACAACCCTGGGGGAAGGGGTATAAAGACCCGCCGAATCTCAGTGAGAAAGCGGACAGAGTAAGTAAATGCGTAAGAAAGCGTTATCAGAAACGTCTACAAGCGCCGTAAGTAGACCACAGCGGGAGAGAAAAGTGGCAGCGGAGAATGTGATCGGTGCAAATTTTTACAAAATAACAAGTCTGGAAGCATATCAAATAAAAGTTAAAGAGGCCGTTAAGGCCTCTTTAATTTAAGTTAAGCATGTGCTTCATTAAACACTTCGCGCTGCGGCTGCCGAATCGTCGTCGACAGGGCCAGCGAAATAATCAACAGGGCGAATATCACGCAGAAGGTGACATAGAATCCGCCGAACAGCGAGGCAATTAACGAGCCGCAAATGCTGCCGATGCCAAAGCCTAAGTAAATCACGCCGTAATTTTTCGCCAGGTTGTTCAGACCAAAGAACTCGCTCACCAGTGACGGGAACACCGTGATGGTGCCGCCGAAGTTAAAGGCCACGCAGGCAATCGCAGCAAAGAAAGTCGCTTCATTCAGGGGCGCAAACAGCAGGGCCGCCATACCCACCAGTGAAACCACCTGTCCAAGGGTAATCACGCGGATGCGGGCAATTTTATCGGACAGGATACCCAGCACCAGACGACCAGACAGGTTAGCGATAGAGATCACGGTCACCGCGTTTGCCGCCGTCATGGCATCCAGTTTAACCATGCCCTGCGCGATATCTTTCGCCACACCAATCACATACAGGCCACTCATGCAGGCCGTCAGGAACATCACCGCCAGCATCCAGTACTGGGGTTTACGCATGGATTGAGCCAGGGTGAAGTCATTCTCCACCACGCCGTTAACGGTTTTCACTTCCTGCTGCGGTGCGTCTTTCATCAGGGTCGCGCCAAACAGGATCATCACCAGGACGATAGCCCCCCAGATCATGAAGGTTTTTTCGAGGCCAACCGACGCCAGCAGATGAGAGTCGATAAATTTAAATCCGAGGCTGCCCAGGCCATAAGAACCGATGGCAAACGCGGAGATTAACCCTTTACGCTCCGGGAACCATTTGACGCAGTTTGACAGAGTAAGCAGATAACCGGCACCGTCCGCCAGACCAACCAGTACCCCGGCGCTCAGCCAGAGCATCATCAGATTGTTTGAATACGCCGTCAGGAAAAAGCCCAATCCCAGCAGGATCCCCGAGGCCATCGTGACGCGTTTCACGCCGAACCGCTCCTGCAACTTGCCCGCAACCGAAGAGGACAGCGCCAGCCCAAGGCTTAGCAAACCGAAAGAGAACGCCACCTGACTGATCGGCGCACCGAGCTTGTCGGAAAGGGCACTGTTAAACAGGCTCCAAGTATAGACCGAGCCCAACGCAAACTGGGTGACGATGGTGCCAAAGAGCGTCAGCCAGCGTGTACGATTGTAGGAAGATGTATTCATGGCAGTTGTCCTGCAAGAGAAAGTAAGGGAATTTGCTGAGGACAACGATAAACAAAACCCTGATCCCGCTGGGGGAAAACGGCATGAGATGCAGGAGAAACGGAATGAAATGCCTGGAATCGGGAATGAACGACCTTGCCGGGGAATGAAGCGACAGAATGTTAGTGCTCGCTATCGCTACAACCCCCACAGTTATTGTATTCAAGATGTTAACGTGACGTTTAAAATAGTAACAACGTTAGAAATTTGCACTTACGCCCAGCGTGTACAAAAACTGCTCTCCCGTCGTGCTGTCCTCCCCTTGCGCTAAGGAAGCATACGCCGCCATGTGCGAGGTGAAAGGAATATCGGTGCCTACGGTGACATCCATCCAGTTGCCATTTTGAGCCGGGGCAGGCGTTTGCGGCATCCCGAACTGGGATTTCCACTGATTTTCACCATACTGCTGGTTATAGCTAATCTGCGCCCAGGGACGAAGTTCGCCATATTGCGTATCCACGCGCCAGCCTAGCGTACTCACGCTGGCATGCCACAGGGGATCGGTCAGCGCCTGGGTTGTCACGCTATCACCAAACTCATTAATCATCATGGGCGTGGTGCCGTCATAACGCCATGCCACCACCGGGCCGGTCGAGACATGACCCGCCAGCGGAAAATTCCAGCCGACGCTCATCGCCCCCGCGGAGGACGAGCCAGAGGGCAGATTCAGAGCCAGCCCCGGCGCATTTTGCGAAGACTGGATGCGCTCCGCCAGGATATCGTCATAACGCGGTTGGTGATCCGCATCCCATGTATAGCGTTCCGCCGTATTACTTTGCGGGTCTGAAACGATATATTCCTGTTGCCAGGCAAATGCTGAGTGACCAGAAAGCAGACAGGCTGAAATCCCCACCAGGCCAGAAACAGCATGGCGACCACTGATTTTTTTTATCATCAAAGCGACTCCAGAGAGAGCCGAATTCGGCGATTTTTATCATTGTTCAGGAAGAGGTTTTTAGGGCTTATGGCCCTGTATTAACTATTGTCTTTACAGGTCACACGTCAAGCCTGACGGAATGAAATTTTTGCGATAACCGTGTCATAAGGGAGATAACCGATGCAACGTTGCGGTTGGGTAAGCCAGGATCAGCTCTATATCGACTATCACGATCGGGAATGGGGCGTGCCGGAAACGGACGGCAAAAAACTTTTCGAGATGATCTGCCTGGAGGGTCAGCAGGCGGGTTTGTCATGGATTACGGTATTGAAGAAACGCGAAAACTACCGCAATGCCTTTCATCAGTTCGATCCCGTCCGGGTCGCCGCGATGACCGACGACGACGTGGAGCGACTGGTGCAGGATGCAGGCATCATCCGCCATCGCGGTAAGATCCAGGCCATTATCGGTAACGCACGCGCTTACCTGGCAATGGAACAAAACGGTGAATCGTTCTCAGAGTTTGTCTGGACATTTGTGAATAACGATCCGCAAATCACGCAGGCCGCCACGCTCGCGGAAATTCCCGCCTCGACTCCGGCCTCGGACGCACTCTCGAAAGCGCTGAAAAAACGCGGCTTTAAGTTTGTCGGCTCCACCATCTGCTACGCCTTTATGCAGGCCTGTGGCCTGGTCAATGACCATGTTACCGGCTGCTTCTGTCATCCGGGAGGCCATCATGATCCGCAAATGGCAAAGTGAGAATACCGCGTCGCTGTTGAGCCTATGGCTTGAAAGTACCACGGAAGCGCATCCGTTTATTGAGGCGAGCTACTGGAAAGAGAACGAAGCCATGGTGCGGGACGTTTATCTGCCGTCGGCCGAAACCTGGGTCTGGGAACAGGATGGCGAACCTTACGGGTTTATCAGCGTGATGCAGTCTCAGTTTGTCGGCGCACTATTTGTCGCACCGGCGTACATCGGCAAAGGCATCGGACGCGCGCTGCTGAACCACGTTCAACAGCGCTTCCCGCACTTAAGCCTGGAGGTGTATCAAAAAAATGTCCGGGCGGTGAATTTCTACCATGCTCAGGGCTTTCGTATCGAAGACAGCGCCTGGCAGGATGACACCCAACACCCGACGTGGATCATGAGCTGGCAGGCGGATCAAACGCCGTCAGAGTAAGCTCGGGGCCCTGATATTTCTCAACCCATGCCAGCGCCGTATTGCCTGCGCAGCCATTCCCCAGCTTCGAGCTGGGGAGATCTTTGGTCAGTACGTTAACGGCACCGTTTTTACAAATACCGCTCTCGTCCAGGTCCGGCCACGCGCCCTGGTGGATGCAGATCACGCCTGGTTTGATTCCGTCGCTCACCACCGCTCCGGCCAACACCTGCCCACGATGGTTCCAGACGCGCACCAGATCGCCATCCGCAATCCCGCGCGCTTTCGCATCTTCAGCATGAAGCGTGATCGGCTCCCGCCCGGCGACCGCATACTGCTCGCGCAGCGACGAATAGTTAAGCTGGCTGTGCAGGCGATGCGCGGGGTGCGCGGATAACACCTGGAGCTGCTCCGGCTGGGCATTGCCGTGCCACTCATCCGGTTCAAGCCATGTGGGATGCGCAGGACAATCCGCGTACCCAAAGCGGGCAATGCGCTCACTGTAAATCACAATCTTTCCGCTCTCAGTTTTCAGCGGATGGTTCTCCGGGTCGCGACGGAAATCGGCGAAACGGACAAACTGCGCGTTCTGCTCGCTCTCTGGCATTTCGAAAATCGCGTTCGCTTCCCAGAATTCCGCAAACGGCGGCAGCGTCACCCCCTGGGCCGCACCGCGCTGAGCGGCTATCTGATAGAACGTTTCCAGCCACTCAAGATCGGTTTTCCCTTCAGTGAAACGCTCACGACCGCCCGCTTCCCACCGTTCGCTCAGTTCTGCAAATACGTCAAAATCATCACGCGCTTCATCCCGCGGTGCGACCACACGCTTCATCGGCACCATATGCTGATTGCTGTAGTCACCGGTCATGGTGAGATCGTTACGCTCGTACGAAGTCGTGGCCGGCAGCACGATATCGGCATGTTTGGCGGAGGCGGTCCAGAAGCATTCCGAAATCACCACCAGCTCCGGCTTCTGCCAGGCGCGGATCAGACGATTGGTATCCTGATGGTGCGTGAAATTCGCCCCACCCGCCCACCAGACAAACTTAATATCCGGGAAATGGCGGTCCAGACCGTTATGCTGATAAAACCCGCCCGGGTTTTCCAGGGCTTCAACAATACGCGCCACCGGAATTTTATCCACGGCATCAACGCCGCCCTTCACCGATCCCTGCATGGAGGCCAGCACGGCGGCTTTACGGGTGGGGTTGCCGCCATTGGCGAAGTGATAAGAGAGCCCAAACCCGCCGCCCGGCGTACCAATTTGCCCGAGCATCGCGGCAAGCGTCACCAGCATCCAGTGTTTTTGCTCGCCAAACTGCTGGCGCTGCATGCCCCAACCGGACATCAACATCGTGGTGTTTTCATGGAACAACACGGCCAGTTCACGGAGCTTGTCAGCCGGAATGCCACAAATATCGGCTGTCCACGCTGCCGTTTTGGCAACACCATCCGTTTTACCCGTCAGATAATCGGCGAATTTGTCGAAGCCCGATGTGCAACGCGCGAGGAAGTCGGCGTCGTGCCAGCCATTCTCTACCAGCGTGTGGGCGATACCCAGCATCATCGCCACGTCAGTACCCATATGCGGGGCGAGCCATTCGGCACTGTCACCAAAGAAATCCATGGTTTCAGAGCGCATGGGGTCAATACAGATGATGCGCTTACCGCTCTTGCGCAGCGCATCAAAATAGCCAATACCCTGCTCGTCGGAAGCATTCCAGGCAATTTTTAGCGTGTTGAGAGGGTTGGCACTCCACAGCACCACCACGTCGGTATGCTCCAGTACCAGCGGCCAGCTGGTCTGCTGCTGATAAACCTCATTACCGCCGACGACGTACGGCATGATCGCCTGCGCCGCGCCGGTGGAGTAATCCCCCAGATGGCCCGTGTAGCCGCCGGCCAGGCTCATGTAGCGCTGCAGCAATGTCGATGCTTTATGCAGTACGCCGTTAGAACGCCAGCCGTAAGAGCCGGCAAAAATGGATGCAGGCCCATAGCTGTCGCGAATGCGCTTGTGCTGGGCGTGGATCAGCGCCAGCGCGTCATCCCAGCTCACACGCATAAACTCATCCTGACCACGAATGCCCTGCGGCTTGTCCGGCGAAGCCAGAAATCCTTTACGCACCATCGGCCAGCGTACACGGGTTTTGCTGTGCACCTGATCGCGAACGACGGTCTGTAAAGAGTTAGGGTGTTGTGTTGGCAATGCCCCACGGGAAGACAGGACATTTTCGCCGTCGGTTTCGACCAGCATCGGCCCCCAGTGGGCGGCGGTCAGAATGGTTTTTGTTGAGGTGCTCAAAGCGTGCGCTCCTGGTTGCGTGCAGGTTTACGGTCTTGTTATTGAGGCCGTTTATGGTTTGTCACAAATTTCAGAGTTATCCCCGGAATTTTCTCCGTATCCGGACGTCATAATCAACTGCCACGTCCGTCGTGGCAAAGAATAAAAAGGATTAAGGAAAGAAGATGAAAAAACGCGTACTCGTTATTGCCGCTCTGGTGAGCGGTGCACTGGCGGTTTCTGGCTGCACAACAAACCCATACACCGGTGAACGCGAAGCGGGTAAATCCGGCATCGGCGCGGGTATCGGTTCACTGGTCGGGGCGGGTGTAGGCGCGCTCTCCTCCTCCAAAAAAGACCGCGGTAAAGGCGCGCTGATTGGCGCAGCGGCAGGCGCAGCGCTCGGCGGCGGCGTGGGTTATTACATGGATGTGCAGGAAGCGAAGCTGCGCGACAAAATGAAAGGCACAGGCGTGAGCGTCACGCGCAGCGGTGACAACATCATCCTGAATATGCCTAACAACGTGACCTTCGACAGCAGCAGCGCAACGCTGAAACCTGCCGGTGCGAATACCCTAACCGGCGTGGCGATGGTGCTAAAAGAGTACAACAAGACCGCCGTGAATGTGATTGGCTACACCGACAGCACCGGCAGCCAGGAGCTGAACATGCGTCTGTCTCAGCAGCGTGCGGATTCCGTGGCCAGCTCGCTGATCACCCAGGGCGTTGAAGCGAACCGTATCCGCACCAGCGGTATGGGCCCGGCAAACCCTATCGCCAGCAACAGCACGGCGGAGGGCAAAGCGCAGAACCGCCGCGTTGAGATTACGTTAAGTCCAATTCAGTAATCGCATTTCCCCCTCTCCCCGTGGGAGAGGGTCGGGGTGAGGGCATCAGACCGCACACCCCGACATGAACCACTTGCCATCGTTGATTTTCCCGCTAAGGTATTCTCACTAAAGTCAGGGAATTCAGTGATGAGCAAACCAACGCGGGCCACCATCAGCGACGTGGCGAAAGCCGCCAGAACCGGTAAAACCAGTATTTCACGCTATCTCAACGGCGAGAAACACCTGCTTTCCGATGCGCTGCTGGCACGTATTGAGCAGGCCATTGCCGATCTCGACTACCGCCCCAGCATCATGGCGCGCGGACTTAAACGTGGCCGTACCCGCCTTATTGGGCTTATCATCGCCGATATTACCAACCCCTACTCGGTAAACGTGCTGAGCGGTATCGAAGCCGCCTGTCGCGAGAAAGGTTTTACCCCGCTGGTCTGTAACACCAACAACGAGGTGGACCAGGAGCTGCATTATCTCGATTTGCTGCGCAGCTACCAGGTGGAAGGTATCGTGGTCAATGCCGTGGGTATGCGCGAGGAAGGGTTAAACCGGCTGCAACAGTCTTCCCTGCCGATGGTGCTCATCGATCGTAAAATCCCGGAATTCGCCTGCGACGTTGTCGGGCTGGATAATACCCAGGCGGCCACGACTGCCACCGAACATCTGATCGAACAGGGCTTCGAAGCAATTCTGTTCCTGAGCGAGCCGCTGGGCATGGTGAATACCCGTCGCGAGCGCCTGAACGCATTTCGTGCCACCCTGGAGCGTTATCCCGGTGTGATCGCCGAAAACGCCGAAACTCCGCTTCATGAAGCCGACCAGCTCGACAATACCCTGCGTCAGTTCCACACGCGCCATCGCGGGATGCGCAAAGCTGTGATTTCGGCCAACGGGGCGCTGACGCTTCAGGTCGCCCGCTCGCTCAAACGCATTGGCCTGCACTGGGGCAGCGATATCGGCCTGCTGGGCTTCGATGAACTGGAGTGGGCAGAACTGGCCGGGGTAGGCATCACCACGCTCAAACAGCCGACCTGGCAAATCGGCTATGCCGCTGTTGAACAAGTGGTTCGTCGCATTGAAGGGATCAGCGATGCCGTACGCGAGCAGGTCTTTTCTGGCGAGCTGATTGTCCGCGGCTCCACCGCCCGTTAATTTCCCCTTGTGATGACGATCATAAATTCAACATCCTGAACTTTTCTTTGGAACCGGTTCCATCTAGCGTAATAGTATCGATGTACGTTTGATGGAGTTCCTGAATGGGCAGAAAAATAATGGTGGTCACCGCCGCATATGGTGCGGATCAGGTGCGACAGGCTGGCGGCCAACGGGCGATGCTGCCCGTGATTGCCGGTGCGGGTGCCGACGGCGTAGAGATCCGCCGGGAGCTGTTCAACAGTGAAGAGCTACAGGCGCTGCCTGCGCTGGGTGAATCCATTGAGCTGCTGGGCCTGCTGGCGTGTTATTCCGCACCCGCCCCCCTGTTTATGCCCGACGGTACCCTCAACCCCGACCTTCCCCGCTACCTTTCCGAAGCCAGCACGCTCAACGCGCTGTGGCTGAAGGTATCCCTGGGTCATTTCAACGGCACCCGGCCGCTTACCGCCCTGCGCGCTTTGCTCAATGAGAGCGGCATGGCGCTGGTGGTGGAAAACGACCAGACCGACTGCGGCCAGCTTGCGCCGATGCAGCGCTTCCAGGCCGCCTGCCGGGAAATGGCGCTCCCCGTCACGCTGACCTTCGACATGGGTAACTGGCTGTGGGTCGGCGACTCGCCGGAAGAAGCGGCAACCCGTCTGGCTCCGGCGGTCAGCTATATCCACGTGAAAGCCGCCATACCGCATAAAGCACAGTTCCGCGCCGTCGCGCCGGATCGCGCCGATGCGCGCTGGCTGGCTCTGCTCAGTCAGTTGCCTGCCGATGCCCCACGCGGGATCGAGTTCCCGCTGGAAGGGGCGGACTTAACCGCTGTCACCCGGCATTACGTTAACCTGCTGCGCGAGGAGTAAACCATGCACAAGACACTGGATGTGATCACTATCGGTGAAGCCATGGCGATGTTTGTCGCTACCGAAACCGGTGAGCTGAGCACGGTTGAGCACTTTATCAAACGCGTGGCAGGCGCAGAGCTGAATGTGGCAACGGGGCTGGCACGCCTCGGCCTGAAAACAGGCTGGGTCAGCCGCGTGGGTGACGACAGCTTTGGTCACTTCGTTCTTGATTCGCTGAAAAAAGAGGGGATTGATGCCGCAGGCGTAACGCTCGATGGACGCTTCCCGACCGGCTTTCAGCTTAAATCTAAAGCCGTAAATGGAACCGATCCCATCGTGGAATACTTCCGCAAAGGGTCGGCAGCAAGCCATCTCTCGGTGGAAGATTATCACGCCGACTACTTCGCGAGTGCACGCCATCTGCACCTGAGCGGTGTGGCAGCCGCGTTGTCGGCCAGCTCGTATGAGCTGCTCGATCATGCCGCGACCACCATGAAGGCTCAGGGGAAAACGATCTCTTTCGATCCTAACCTGCGCCCGGTGTTGTGGAAAAGCGAGGCGGAGATGGTCGAGAAGCTGAACCGTCTGGCATTCCAGGCGGACTGGGTTCTGCCGGGGGTGAAAGAAGGCGTGATCCTCACCGGTGAAAATACGCCGGAAGGGATTGCCGATTTTTACCTGAATAAAGGGGTAAAAGCGGTGGTACTGAAAACCGGTGCCGATGGCGCATGGTTTAAAACCGCGGATGGTGAACAGGGCGCGGTCGCGGCCGTGAAGGTTGAGAACGTAGTCGATACCGTCGGCGCGGGCGATGGCTTTGCTGTCGGGGTCATTAGCGCCCTGCTGGAAGGCAAACCGCTGCCGCAGGCCATCGCCCGGGGCAATTGGATCGGCTCGCTGGCCATTCAGGTGCAGGGCGACAGTGAAGGATTGCCGACGCGCGCGCAGCTTAACGAATAAATCCCTTCTCCCGTGGGAGAGGACCAGGGTGAGGGCAACGACCCGCACATATAATTAAACCACCGTGTACCCTACAGACAACGGCGGTAACCACCTCAACAACAGAGGCAAGCCTATGAACAGTTCGACCAATGCAGTAAAACGCTGGTGGTACATCATGCCAATCGTGTTTATCACGTACAGCCTGGCGTACCTTGATCGTGCCAACTTCAGTTTCGCATCCGCTGCGGGGATCACCGAAGACCTCGGGATCACCAAAGGTATTTCATCTCTGCTGGGCGCCCTTTTCTTCCTGGGCTACTTCTTCTTCCAGATCCCCGGCGCGATCTACGCCGAACGCCGCAGCGTGCGTAAGCTGATCTTCGTCTGTCTGATCCTGTGGGGCGCCTGCGCGTCGCTTACCGGCGTGGTCAATAATATCCCTGCCCTGGCCGCTATTCGCTTTATCCTTGGGGTAGTTGAGGCGGCGGTGATGCCCGCAATGCTGATCTACATCAGCAACTGGTTTACCAAATCTGAACGTTCCCGTGCGAACACCTTCCTGATCCTCGGTAACCCGGTCACCGTACTGTGGATGTCAGTGGTGTCCGGCTACCTGATCCAGTCTTTCGGCTGGCGTGAGATGTTTATCATCGAAGGGGTGCCGGCAATCATCTGGGCCTTCTGCTGGTGGGTGCTGGTAAAAGATAAGCCTGCTCAGGCGAAATGGCTCTCCGAAGATGAAAAAGCCGCACTGCAGGCGCAGCTGGATAAAGAGCAGCAAGGGCTGAAGGCGGTGCGTAACTATGGCGAAGCCTTCCGCTCCCGCAACGTGATCCTGCTGTGCGCGCAGTATTTTACCTGGAGTATAGGCGTGTACGGTTTCGTACTGTGGTTGCCGTCAATTATCCGCAGCGGCGGGGAAAATCTCGGTATGGTGGAAGTCGGCTGGCTCTCCTCCGTGCCCTATCTGGCGGCAACTATCGCGATGATCATCGTCTCCTGGGCATCGGACAAACTGCAAAATCGTAAGCTGTTTGTCTGGCCACTGCTGCTGATCGCTGCCTTTGCTTTCATCGGCTCCTGGGCCGTGGGCGCAAACCACTTCTGGGTCTCCTATACGCTGCTGGTGATTGCCGGTGCGGCGATGTACGCCCCGTATGGTCCCTTCTTCGCCATCATCCCGGAGATGCTGCCGCGTAATGTGGCAGGCGGCGCGATGGCACTGATTAACAGTATGGGTGCGCTCGGTTCGTTCTGCGGCTCCTGGTTCGTTGGTTACCTGAACGGTGCAACCGGCAGCCCGTCAGCCTCATACATCTTTATGGGAGTGGCGCTTTTCGCCTCAGTATGGCTTACTCTGATTGTTAAGCCTGCTAATAATCAACAACTCCCCGTCGGCGCACGCCACGCCTGAATCATTAAAAATCAACGGAGATAAGCATGAAGCCGTCCGTCATTTTGTATAAAGCACTGCCTGATGATCTGCAAAAACGCCTGGAAGAACACTTCGCCGTCACGCAGGTGAAGAACCTAAGCCCGGAGACGGTGGCACAACACGCCGGGGCGTTCGCCCGGGCCGAAGGCCTGCTGGGTTCAAGCGAAAAAGTGGATGTCGCGTTGCTGGAAAAAATGCCGAAGCTTCGTGCTACCTCAACCGTTTCCGTGGGTTACGACAATTTTGACGTGGACGCCCTCAACGCGCGCAACATCCTGCTGATGCATACGCCACATGCCCTGACGGAGACCGTGGCCGACACGCTGATGGCGCTGATGCTCAGCACTGCCCGCCGCGTGGTGGAGGTGGCCGATCGCGTCAAAGCGGGCGAGTGGACAAAAAGCATCGGCCCGGACTGGTTCGGTGTGGATGTTCATGGCAAAACGCTGGGGATTGTTGGCATGGGCCGGATCGGCCTGGCACTGGCGCAGCGTGCGCATTTCGGTTTTAACATGCCGATTCTGTATAACGCGCGTCGCCATCACAGCGAAGCCGAAGAACGCTTCAACGCCCGCTATTGCGAGTTGGATACACTGTTGCAGGAAGCGGATTTTGTCTGTCTGATCCTGCCTCTGACGGACGAAACCCGACATCTGATTGGCAAAGCGGCGTTTGAAAAAATGAAGAAATCCGCCATTTTCATCAATGCGGGTCGTGGCCCGGTCGTGGATGAGAAGGCGTTAATTGAGGCGCTACAAAACGGTGAGATCCATGCGGCCGGTCTGGACGTGTTTGAACAGGAGCCGCTGCCGGTGGATTCGCCGCTGCTTTCGCTGCCTAACGTGGTCGCGCTGCCCCATATTGGTTCTGCGACGCACGAGACGCGTTACAACATGGCGGCCACCGCGGTAGATAATCTGATCGCCGCGCTGAACGGAAACGTGGAGAAAAACTGCGTCAATCCACAGGTTCAACAGTAGAAACGAAAAAACCCGCCAGAAGGCGGGTTTTTAAATTCTTTGCTACTGGGTTGGAAGCTTACAGGCTTACAACGTTACCAGCTGCTGGGCCTTTAGCGCCGCTTTCGATGGTGAAGGACACTTTCTGACCTTCGTCCAGAGATTTGTAGCCATCGTTCTGGATAGCAGAGAAGTGTACGAACACGTCTTTAGAGCCATCGTCAGGAGTGATGAAGCCGAAACCTTTATCAGCGTTGAACCATTTTACCAGACCAGTCATTTTAGCAGACATAGAATTACCTTAATTAACAAATATATTGTGCCTTCCGGCTTGATGGGTTGCGTTACAGATTTTTAAGCGATGAAGGAAGGGTCACTACGAAGGGTATCTATGGATAACAATCTGGACTGCTTTACTAAACTGCTTTAGGTCTGTGTAACAAACCGACGCGAACAGTTATACCGATGTGGTAGAGGAATGACAAGCGTTATTTTAGTCATAAGTAAAAAACCCCGCCTGAAGCGGGGTTTTTTCGGTTTATTCTGTGGCAGCGACGGCTGCGCTCCACGCCTGACTAAAGGCCTGGTGCTGAGAGGCCAGCGGCCCAATCAGCGTATTGTACTGACTCGCCTGCTGCGAGGTTGGGAACTGAATACCGTTGGCAACAAAGCTCACCTGCGTTCCCTGCTGGGAGATAAAATCCCCTACCTGAACCAACTGCTGCGTGAAGATCTGCGCGGCGGGGATCAGCGGTTGCAGGGCATCCGAAGGTTTGGTCACCACTTTCTCATACACTTTGTCGAAGACCGGTTTGAGATCGTCGCCCTGTTTCAGCGCGGAACGTGACGCATCAGCCTGCATTTTCGCGTTCTGCAATTGCTGACTCAGCACGCCGAGCGCACCGTTAGACTGGCGAAGCGGTTCACGTTGGGTGACATAATCCTGCGGGACACGGATGGCGTTAACGCTATCCACAACCGGACGAATGCCGGAGTCCATCGCCTGGCTTACCTGCTGTGAATAACCATACAGAATGGCGTAATCAGACACGAAGGGGCCAAACTGTTTTTTCTGATCCGCAGTCAGCGTCGGCAAACGCTCGCCGCTGCGCATCACTGTATTCTGCAGAAAATCGATAAACGCTTTGCGCTGATCGCCTTCTTTATCAAAACACCCACTCAGGCTAACAACCATCAACAACGCCGCAATAGGCGCAAACCAGCGAGAGCAGGACTTTCCTGTCGCCATTTCATTACTCCTTTCACCCAAAAAAGCGCACATCGGCACACGCGTGCCCAACGCTGACAAGGATAGTCCAGGTCAGCGCTGCAAGATACTCTTTTCATGCAAAACGGCTATTGCCATTTTATTTCTTACTCTTTACAAAAAAATACCTGGCGAAGCCGACATATGGTTAATCAGGTAATTAGCATAACTATCCGCATAGCTGAAACGGATAAAGCGATCGTTACCGCACGATTAATCACAAGCGTGATGATCCTTCGTTTGTATTAGGGACTATTCTTAATGAGCTCTCTGATGTTCTTGATCCCGGTGTGTGATTTAAGAGGAGTTCTCAATGGAATATAAAGATCCTGAGTTTGAGCTGCTGAGCAGCCTGGAACAGATTATTTTTAAAGATGTACCGCAGACAGTGACCCTGCAACAGAAATCCAATCCCTTTACAGAATATGAGCAATTGCGCAAAGGGACAGGTTTAAAAACAGATGAATTCGCCAGAGCGATGGGTGTCAGCGTAGCGATGGTGCTGGAGTGGGAGTCGAAACGAGAGAAACCCACGCCAACCGAGTTAAAGCTGATGCGCCTGATTCAGGCCAACCCTGCACTCAGCAAACAGATAGCGTGATGCAGTACCGTGAATTACCGCCCCCGCCTTTGCGGGGGTTTGTGTTTTAAAGGCCTTCACAACGCCAGCCCGTCTCCTCCCACACCAGTTCATGCGTTAACGCCAACCCTTGCAGAAAGCTTTCATCATGGGACACCACCAGCAGTGCTCCGGGGAAACCGGCCAGCGCCGCTTCAATCGCCTGGACCGATGCCAGGTCCAGATGGTTGGTCGGTTCATCAAGCAGTAAAAGCTGCGTGGCGTGCTCGCGCCACAACACGCAGGCCAGGGCGGCTTTCAGACGCTCACCTCCGCTCAATTCTGCCAGCGGCAGTGAGACTTTATCCGCCCCCAGTTGAAGCTGTGCCAGGCGGGTGCGCAGCGTCCCCTCTTCCAGCGGCGTATTGCTCAGATTGAGATGTGCCATCACCGACTGCGTCAGATCCAGCTGCGACAGGTGCTGATCGAGATACGCACACGTCACCGATACCTTACAACTGCCTGCACGGGGTGCGGTTTCACCGAGGATAACTTTTAACAGCGTTGATTTACCGCAGCCATTGGGCCCCCTGAGCGCCACGCGCATCGGGCCGTCCATCCGCCAGTTCATTGGCGGAAGTGAGACATGCGGCAATTGCAGTTCCTCCAGCACCAGCACCTGTTTTCCCTCAGCAATCTGGCTTCCCGGCAGGGTAAACATGATCGGGGCGTCCTCTTCAACCCGTTCCCGCGCCTTGTTTACCGCGGCATTCAGCGCATCGTTTTGATCGCTGTGCTGTTTTTTCCACGAGCCGATACGCTCTTTTGCCGCCGCTTTATATTTGACCCGCTCAAACGACGCGATATTCAGGGTATCGACCGTGCGTATGGTCTTCGCCGAACGCCGCTGGCTGTCATCATGCTCTTTTTGCATTCGCGCGCGGGTGCGTTTGCGCTCCGTTGCCGCATGCTCCAGCGCCGCGCGGGCAGCCTGCTGTTCGGCATCCCGTTGCTGTTTATAGTCTGCATAATTGCCGCCGTAGCTGCGCAGCCCGGAGGCGCTCAGCTCAAGAATACGTGGCACCTGCGCCAGTAGCTCACGATCGTGAGAGGCAACCAGCACGCCGCCCTGATAACGACTCAACTGGTCGTAAAACCACGCCCGGCCTTGTCGATCCAGATGGTTGGTGGGTTCATCCAGCAACAGGAAATTCGCCTCAGCCGTAAATGCACCGCACAGCAGGGCACGGATCCGCTCGCCACCGCTGAATTCGGCGGCAGGTTTATCGGGGTCAAACGGTGGCAGTTTCGCCTGGAGAAACGCCTCGTTCAGGCGTTCTGCTAAATCCCAGTAGCCGTCGAGCATCTCCAGATCGTCAGGCTGGTAATCGCCGCGATCGATGCGCTTACGCGCTGCAAAAATCGCGTCATAACCGAGCAGTTCAGCAAGCGTTGTCTGTGGGGAGATATCCTGCTGTTGTGCCACATAGACATGTGAGGCAAAACGCTCAATATGACCACTGGCAGGTTCATCCAGCCCCGCCAGCATGCGCAGCAGACGCGTTTTCCCGCTGCCATTACGACCAACCAGCGCACACAGGGATGTCTCCAGAGAGAGGTTCAGCGGGCCAAAAAGAATATCGCCCGTCGCAAACTGACAGGTGACCTGATGCAAAATAAAAGAAGGGGACTGCGCAAAATGAGCCATAAGCACTCCTGAATGAAATCAAAACATCCCCTGCCGACGCGGTCGCGTTTAGCAAGGATCGAAATTCATCAGTCGTGTTTGTTCATTTTCGGAATGCGCTCCTGAGGGAGAAAGTTAACGCCGTTAAGGATAGCGGTAATATGTTGACCATTTCAAGATTAAATTTTCACCCGCACGCCATAAAAAAACCCGCCGAAGCGGGTTTTTAGCCTGTACATGCCCGGCGGGCACATTACTGCAGCAGCGAGATATCCGCCACGCGCAGGAACAGCTCGCGCAGTTTTTCGAGCATAGAGAGACGGTTAATACGCAGATCTTTATCTTCCACGTTGACCATCACTTTTTCGAAGAAGGCGTCGATAACGTCACGCAGTTCCGCCAGTTCTACCAGCGCTTCCTGATAACGGCCTTCTGCGAAGTATGGCTCCAGCTTGTCACGCAGCACCACAACCTGCATCGCCAGGGCGATCTCTTCCGGCTCTTTCAGCGTCGCGGCGTTCACACGCTCGTTCAGCGTTTCGTCAGATTTCGCCAGAATGTTGGAGACACGCTTGTTCGCCGCCGCCAGGGCAGATGCCGCTTCAAGCGTACGGAAGTGAGAAACCGCCTTCATACGCGCATCGAAGTCAGCCGGACGCGTTGGACGACGCGCCAGCACCGCCTGAATGGTATCCACGGTGTAACCTTCGTCCTGATACCACGCGCGGAAGCGACCGAGCATAAAGTCGATCACGTCATCCACCACGTTGGCATTGGTCAGCTTATCACCGTACAGACGCACCGCTTCTTCAGTCAGAGTCTGCAGATCGAGGTTCAGGTTCTTCTCAACGATGATACGCAGCACGCCCAGCGCCGCACGACGCAGCGCGAACGGGTCTTTGTCGCCTTTTGGATGCTGGCCGATACCGAAGATCCCCGCCAGGGTATCCATTTTATCAGCAATCGCGACCGCACAGGCAACCGGGTTAGACGGCAGTTCATCGCCAGCAAAGCGCGGCTGATACTGTTCGTTCAGGGCGACCGCCACATCTTCCGCTTCGCCATCGTGACGAGCGTAGTGCATACCCATAACGCCCTGGGTGTCGGTAAACTCAAAGACCATATTGGTCATCAGGTCGCACTTGGAGAGCAGACCCGCACGGGTGGCATGGTTAACGTCCGCGCCAATTTCACGGGCGATCCAGCCGGACAGCTCCGCGATACGGTCGGTCTTGTCGCGCAGCGTACCCAGCTGCTGCTGGAACAGCACGGTCTGCAGGCGCGGCAGGTTATCTTCCAGACGTTTTTTACGGTCGGTATTGAAGAAGAACTCCGCATCCGCCAGACGTGGACGCACCACTTTCTCGTTACCGGAGATAATCTGCTGCGGATCTTTCGATTCGATGTTCGCCACAAAGATAAAGTTTGGCAGCAGCTTGCCGTCATTGGCATAAACCGGGAAGTATTTCTGGTCACCCTTCATGGTGTACACCAGCGCTTCTGCCGGAACCGCGAGGAATTTCTCTTCGAACTTCGCGGTCAGCACAACCGGCCATTCCACCAGCGAGGTGACCTCTTCCAGCAGGCTGTCGCTCAGGTCAGCGTTACCGCCAATCTTGCGCGCCGCCTCTTCAGCGTCGGCTTTGATTTTGGCTTTACGCTGTTCGTAGTCAGCAATGACTTTACCGCGCTCCAGCAGGATCTGCGGATACTGGTCGGCATTGTCGATGGTGAACTCTGGCTCGCCCATAAAGCGGTGGCCGCGAATGACGCGATCGGACGCCACACCCAGAATGGTTGCCGGAATAACGGTGTCGCCCAGCAGCAGGGTCACGGTGTGTACCGGACGCACGAAGTGTACGTCGGACGCGCCCCAGCGCATCAGCTTAGGAATGGGCAGCTTAGCCAGCGAAGTGGCGATCATGTTTGGCAGCAGTGCTTCTGCGCGTTCACCTTTTACGTGAGCGCGATACAGCAGCCATTCGCCTTTGTCAGTGGTCAGACGCTCGGCCTGGTCAACGGTAATACCGCAACCACGCGCCCAACCTTCTGCCGCTTTGCTTGGCTTGCCTTCCGCGTCGAACGCCTGGGCAATCGCCGGGCCACGTTTTTCCACTTCACGATCTGGCTGGGATGCCGCCAGATTTGCCACCTTCAGCGCCAGACGACGCGGAGCAGCAAACCACTCAATTTTACCGTGCGCCAGGCCAGCGTTATCCAGCTCGGCAGTCACGTTCGCAGCAAAAGATTCAGCCAGGCTGCGCAGGGCTTTTGGTGGCAGCTCTTCGGTGCCAATTTCCACCAGGAAAGTTTTCTCAGACATGGCCGCCTCTTATTTGTTTCGGTTGCACATCGGGAAGCCAAGGGCTTCACGGGACGCATAGTAAGCTTCTGCAACGGCTTTGGTCAGGGTACGAATACGCAGAATGTAGCGCTGACGTTCAGTCACGGAGATCGCTTTGCGGGCGTCCAGCAGGTTGAAGCTGTGGGCGGCCTTCAGAATACGCTCGTAGGCAGGCAGCGGCAGCGGAGTCTCCAGCGCCAGCAGCTGCTGCGCTTCTTTCTCGTACTGCTCGAAGCAGGTGAACAGGAAGTCCACGTCCGCGTATTCGAAGTTATAGGTGGATTGTTCCACTTCGTTCTGATGGAACACGTCGCCGTAAGTGGTTTTACCCAGCGGGCCGTCGCTCCAGACCAGGTCGTAAACGCTATCTACGCCCTGAATGTACATTGCCAGACGTTCCAGACCGTAGGTGATTTCACCGGTGATCGGCTTACATTCCAGACCACCAACCTGCTGGAAGTAGGTGAACTGCGTCACTTCCATGCCGTTCAGCCACACTTCCCAACCCAGACCCCAGGCACCCAGCGTTGGGTTTTCCCAGTTATCTTCCACGAAACGAATGTCGTGAATGGTCGGATCCATACCCAGCTCTTTCAGTGACCCAAGGTACAGTTCCTGAATATTGTCTGGCGATGGCTTAATGACCACCTGGAACTGATAGTAGTGCTGCAGACGGTTTGGGTTTTCGCCGTAACGGCCATCGGTCGGACGACGGGAAGGCTGCACATAAGCAGTCGCCATTGGCTCTGGCCCCAACGCGCGTAAGCTGGTCATCGGGTGTGAGGTGCCTGCGCCGACTTCCATGTCCAAAGGTTGAACAATGGTGCAGCCCTGGCGAGCCCAGTAATCCTGTAAGGTCAGGATCAGGCCCTGGAAGGTCTTGGTATCAAACTTTTGCATAGTATTTCGTGCTGGATACGTGTGGTTTTAAATGGAAGGGACCAGTATACCCGCTGGCTGCAAGATATACAGTACGAAACGGGGTTGTTTAGGGAAAATTGGGAAATAAGCGTTCGAGCCAGAACGCGGCGAGCGTCTGGCTGTCGATTATGCGAGCAGATTAGCGCATGGAGAGATGTAAAAACTGGCCGTCCGCATCAAACGAGCAGACAAAGCCCTCTTTACGAGAGGTATGGCCCCGAAGCTCATAGCTGCCCTGAAAACGCTCAAAGCCGGTGACATCAATTTTCTGAGTATCCAGGTTATAGCGGTGAGCCGCCTGATCTTTACACAGCTGTTCCATATTCAGCGAACGTTCCGGGCTCATTTTGCCCTGCTGCGCTTTTTGCGCAGGTGCTTCCTGAGGCGTACTGCATCCGGCCAGTACCACCAGCAGAAAGAGTGACCCCACACGCTTCATCATCATTTTTATTACCGACCCGGTCAGTGGCTGTTATTTTTAGTAGCAAAGCTTTTATAGATTACGGTCTGGCATTCTGCGAATCTCGCGATGGCCAGACAAGTCCGCGTTATAAAACTCAGATTTTTCCAAGGAAAGACTTTTACACAATAGCAGTCACACTCTATTTACAGGGAAAAAGAGGAACTGATGCAGTCAAAAATTAGCTGGATTGATAATCTGCGAGGAATAGCGTGTCTGATGGTGGTGATGATCCACACGACGACCTGGTATGTTACGAACGCACACAGTATCAGCCCTGTTAACTGGGATGTCGCGAATATTCTCAACTCCGCGTCGCGTGTCAGCGTTCCGCTGTTCTTTATGATTTCCGGCTTTCTCTTTTTTGGCGAGCGTAGCGCACAACCGCGACATTTTATTCGTATCGCCGCGTGTCTCGGGTTTTATAGCGCCGTCGCGCTAATTTACATCACGCTGTTTACCTCCATTAGCCCCGGCCTGTCACTCAAATATCTGCTGCAAAAGCCGGTGTTTTACCACCTGTGGTTTTTCTTCGCCATTATCGTTATCTACCTGGTATCACCGTTGATTCAGGTAAAAAACGTCAGCGGAAAGATGCTTCTGGCTCTGATGGTGGTGATAGGCATCATCGCCAATCCGAATACCGTCTCACAGAAAATCGACGGTTTTGAGTGGCTACCGGTAAACCTCTACATCAATGGCGATACGTTTTACTACGTGCTCTACGGCATGCTGGGGCGCGCCATCGGGATGATGGATACCCAAAAGCGGGGTATCAGCTGGCTATGTGGCGCGTTGTTTATCATCGGGGTGATTATCATTTCACGCGGGACGCTGCATGAGCTGCAATGGCGCGGCAATTTTGCCGATACCTGGTACCTGTACTGCGGGCCGATGGTCTTCATTTGTGCCGTTTCCCTGCTGACGCTCGTTAAGAACACCCTGAACGCGCGCCCTCTTCCCGTGCTGGGTTTTATCTCGCGGCACTCGCTGGGGATTTATGGTTTTCACGCGCTGGTGATCCACGCACTACGCACGAGAGGCGTTGAACTCAAAAGCTGGCCAGTGCTGGATATCGTCTGGATTTTCTCCGTCACACTGGTCGTGAGCCTGTTGCTGTCGATGCTGCTACAGAAGCTAGACACCCGCCGCTTCGTCAGTTGACGACGCGCTGTCGGGCCCGATGAAACTGGCGCGGGGAGGAAAACCCTGCCGCCAGTGAGGCCTGCTCCACGCCGCGCCCCTGCAATAGCCACTGCTCCGCCACCGCCAGACGCAACTGCTCCAGGTAATCGCGAACGCTTATCCCCAAATGCGTCTGGAAAAGACGGGTTAAATGGCGCGGGCTGACATGCGCCAGCGCGGCAATATCCGGCACGTTCCACGCTTTTTGCGGGTCTGCGGTTAGCGCATCCTGAGCACGGTGGATAGCCGGATGAAGATGATTGCGATAGCGTAACCATGGCGATAGCTGCGGATCGTCCCCGGACCGGCGGAACCAGACCACCATCTCGCGTGCCACGGCCAGCGCCTTTTCTGGCCCGCACAGACGGTTAATCATATGCAGCGCCAGGTCGATACCCGAGGTGATCCCTGCGCTGGTCCAGACATTCTCATCCTGCACGAATATCCGGTTCTCTTTGATCGTCGCCGTGGGGGCGGCAACGCGTAAACGGCCGATAACCTCATGATGCGTTGTGCACTGCCGGTTGTTCAGCAGCCCTGATTTTGCTGCCAGCAAAGCCCCTGAGCAGACGCACATCACGGTGATATCCTGACGCTGAATAGCCGGCTGCAGGCGCATCAGCCAGTGCTGGATCTGCATCGCCTGCGGCGTAGAAAACTGAACGCGGGAGTCGCTTACACCAGGCAGAACCAGCAGGCTCCCTTCCGGAAGCCTTTCCGGTAATGGCGCGATACCGCTCATCATCAAACCAATCGACGTTTGCACCTCAGGTTGCGGACCAATGTAATGCAGACAAAACGCATCGCCTGCCAGGACAAAGGTTTCTGCCGGGCCAGTCATGTCTAATGACAACACCCCGGGCAACATAACGAACCAAACGTCGATGCGCATTACAGTGACTCCAGCGTCTCCGCTACCGTTTTAATCGCGGCAAATCGCCCTGACAGTACCGTTTCGGTACGATGACGAATTTCCGCAGCGCTAAGGGTTATGCCCTTGTACGTCATAGGAAACGTGAGCATTGCCTCGCTAACAAAGGTCACAGCATAACCCAGATCGGATGCCACCCGTGCGGTGGTTTCGCAGCACTGTTCAGTGCGAATACCGCATAGGATCAGCTGGTTGATATCACGCTCGCGCAGCCAGCGATCCAGGCCCGTATCCGTGAAGGCATTATGAACGTGTTTCTGGAAAACCACATCCGGCTGATGACGTAAAAAGGCCATCGGTTTGACATAGCCGCTTTGCAGTGAGAAAGGGCCTTTTTCATCCACATGGAAAATATCGACGACGGGAATACCGCGCGACTGGCAGCCTTCTGTCAGCCCCAGCATTGCCTGCTGAAAGGCCGGAACATCTTGCTCCTGCCAGTAATCGCGGTGATGAAAAGACTGTTGGGTATCGATGTTGATTAATGCAATACGTGACATGATGGTGCTCCTCGCCAGTGGGTATAAATACATACTGGCGAGGAAACAGGCACGCGGACAGACCAAAAAAGGACATCCTCGTGCCTCTGACAGACAATCACGCTTATGACATCAGCGGCAGCAACTGCTGATAAATTTTGCGGAACACATCGCGCCTTTCAGCATATCGCGCGTGGCGAGTTGCGTCGGGCAGATGAGCCTGTTCCAGCGTGAGTTGTGGCAACAGTTGCGAAAGCGGTTTTTCCGGGTTCATGGCTATCTGCGCCAGCCGCGCAGCACCAAGCGCCGGGCCCACATCGCCCCCGGTACGATAGTCCAGCTGCAATCCACTGATATCAGAGAGCATCTGGCGCCAGTAGCTGCTGCGTGCGCCGCCGCCGATCAGGGTGATGCTTGCTGGTTTCAGGCCGCAGTCATGGACCACGTCCATTCCATCCGCCAGCGCATAGCCCACGCCTTCCAGAACCGCACGCGCCAGTTCCGCAGGACCGTGCTGATGGGTTAAGCCAAAAAATACCCCTTTCGCTTCCGGGTTGTTGTGCGGCGTACGCTCACCGGAGAGATACGGTAAAAACCAGACGGTACCAGCGTTTTCATCCGCCTGCTGTGCTGCGGTAATCAATGCCGGAACATCGGCCATCCCGGTCAGCTTCGCCGCCCAGTCCAGGCAAGAAGCTGCACTGAGCATCACCGACATCAAATGCCATTTTCCTGGCAGCGCATGGCAGAAACTGTGCACCGCGCTTTCCGGGTTGCTGCGATATCCGTCGCTGACGGCAAAATAGACGCCAGAGGTGCCGAGAGACAGCATGGCCTGGCCCGCATCAACCATGCCGACACCCACGGCGCCCGCCGCGTTATCCCCGCCGCCAGCCACCACCGGCACAGCAGGCATGTTCCAGCGTTCCGCAACGGCGGACTGTAAGGTGCCGGTAATTTCGCTGCCTTCAAAGAGTGCGGGCATATGCTCACGGGTGAGATAACAGGCATCCAGCATCGCCTCGCTCCAGTCGCGTTTCGCCACGTCGAGCCACATGGTGCCAGCGGCGTCGGACATGTCGCTGGCAAAATCCCCCGTCATGCGAAAACGCAGATAATCTTTTGGCAGTAAGACCTTCGCCACCTGACGGAAAATCTCCGGCTCATGGCGTTGCACCCAGAGAAGCTTCGGCGCGGTGAAGCCGGGCATCATCAGGTTGCCGGTGATGTCACGGGACGCAGGCACTCGCTCTTCAAGGAGTGCGCACTCTTCCGCACAGCGGCCATCGTTCCAGAGGATCGCAGGGCGCAGCACACAATGCTGGCTGTCCAGCAGCGTAGCGCCGTGCATCTGTCCGGCGATACCCAGCGCGGTGACCTCACGCAAACTGTGCTGTTCACCTAACCCCTTGATTGCGCGATCCGTCGCTTGCCACCACTGCTCCGGATCCTGTTCCGACCATAACGGATGCGGACGCGAAACCTGCAGTTTTTCAGTCTGCGTTGCCAACACGTCACCCTGCTCGCTTAAGAGGATGGCTTTCACACCCGATGTGCCAAGATCAATCCCGATATACATTGTGGTGGCTCCTTTGACAGAAATGCCCGGTGGCGCTTCCGCTTACCGGGCCTACGTTTTTACTTGTCGAACAAATAGTGATTAACCAGATTTTCCAGCAGTTCCTGGTGTCCGCTCTGATGCTGCGGCGCCAGCTGATGTTGTTCAGCGTACTTCGCGATTTCCGCAAGCGATAACTGGCCTTTCAAAATTTGCTGGCCCAGCTCACTGTTCCAGCCGCTATAACGCTTCGCGACACGTTTATCCAGCTCACCGTCTTCAATCATGCGCGCAGCGACTTTCAGCGCCAGCGCCATGGTATCCATCGCGCCAATGTGGCCGTAGAACAGATCGTATTTATCGGTGCTCTGACGACGCACTTTGGCGTCAAAGTTTAGGCCGCCGGTAGTGAAACCACCCGCTTTGATAATTTCATACATCACCAGCGCATTCTCTTCCACGCTGTTCGGGAACTGGTCGGTATCCCAGCCCAGCTGCGCATCACCACGGTTAGCATCGACCGAGCCGAAGATGCCCAGCGCAATGGCAGACGCAATTTCGTGATGGAAAGAGTGGCCCGCCAGGGTGGCATGGTTGGCTTCAATGTTAACTTTAATCTCTTTTTCCAGGCCGAACTGCTTCAGGAAGCCGTACACGGTCGCGACGTCGTAATCGTACTGGTGCTTGGTTGGTTCCTGTGGCTTCGGTTCAATCAGCAGCGTGCCGCGGAAACCGATTTTATGCTTATGCTCAACCACCATCTGCATGAAGCGGCCAATCTGCTCGCGCTCCTGACGCAGATCGGTATTCAGCAGGGTTTCATAACCCTCACGGCCGCCCCACAGAACATAGTTCTCGCCGCCCAACTGATGCGTGGCGTTCATTGCGGTCACGACCTGCGTGGCCGCCCAGCTAAACACTTCTGGATCCGGGTTAGTTGCTGCCCCGGCACCATAGCGAGGGTTCGTGAAGCAGTTGGCCGTGCCCCACAGCAGCTTCACGCCACTTTGCTGCTGCTTCGCCGCCAGCACATCCACCATCTGCGCAAAGTTGTTCAGGTACTCTTTCAGCGATGCGCCTTCCGGCGACACATCCACGTCATGGAAGCAGTAATACGGCACGTTCAGCTTGTGGAAGAATTCAAATGCCACATCCGCTTTGCGCTTCGCCAGCTCGATAGCCTCTCCCGGCTGTTGCCACGGGCGGTCAAAGGAACCCACACCGAACATATCGGCGCCGTTCCAGCAGAAGGTATGCCAGTAACAGGCGGCAAAGCGCAGATGATCTTCCATGCGCTTACCCAGCACCAGCTCATCCGGGTTGTAGTGACGAAATGCTAAAGGATTGGTCGTTTTCGGGCCTTCGTAACGAACACGATCGAGTTGGTCGAAATAAGCTTGCATATTGAGCTCCATAATCAGGGTATGCGGCGAGTCGTTGATACAGGAGTAATAGTGAATAGACATTTTGGGTTGCTCAATTACGTTATTTCACACTGCTATTGAGAGAATGCGCAACTGTGCGCTGGCTCGCAAAATAATGCGCAAGCAAACTATTTTTCGGTGCAGATTCCATAATCAAATGTAATTAAGACCTTACGTATTTTAAAATCCGATCGCGGTCATAAATTCAGAAATAAACCAAATATCGTAATGAGAAGATAAAAATCTGTAATTGCCAGCCCGCCTTTCCGCGTTAAAAATTTGCTGCGTCTAAGCAGTGAATGTTTCTTTTATCTCAGCAACACATACCCCTACAAAAGGCCTAATAATTATGAAGATAAAGAACCTGACCCTAACGCTCTGCACTACTCTCCTCCTTGCAAGCTTTGCAGGACATGCCAAAGAGGTCAAAATTGGCATGGCGATTGACGATCTGCGTCTGGAGCGCTGGCAAAAAGATCGCGATATTTTTGTTAAAAAAGCGGAATCACTTGGCGCAAATGTGTTTGTGCAGTCTGCAAATGGCAACGAAGAAACGCAGATGTCGCAAATTGAGAATATGATTAACCGTGGCGTTGATGTACTGGTCATTATCCCTTATAACGGCCAGGTATTAAGTAACGTCGTGAAAGAAGCGAAGCAAGAAGGGATTAAAGTTCTGGCGTATGACCGCATGATTAATAATGCGGACATTGATTATTATATTTCGTTCGACAATGAAAAAGTGGGCGAACTGCAGGCAAAAAGCCTGATCGATAAAGTGCCGCAGGGCAATTATTTCCTGATGGGCGGCTCACCGGTGGATAACAACGCCAAATTGTTCCGCGAAGGTCAGATGAAAGTCCTCAAGCCGTATATCGACAGCGGCAAGATTAAAGTGGTTGGCGATCAGTGGGCGGACGGCTGGTTGCCTGAAAACGCGCTAAAAATTATGGAAAACGCGCTAACCGCGAATAACAACAAAATTGATGCCGTCGTCGCCTCCAACGACGCCACCGCCGGGGGTGCCATTCAGGCGCTGAGCGCGCAGGGGCTGGCCGGGAAAGTGGCCATTTCAGGCCAGGATGCGGATCTCGCCGGTGTAAAACGCATCATTGCGGGCACCCAGACCATGACGGTGTATAAGCCCATCACTGAACTGGCCAACACGGCTGCAGAGATCGCCGTAGAGCTGGGGAACGGTAAACAACCGAAAGCCGACGCGACGCTGAACAACGGTCTGAAAGATGTGCCGGCACGCCTGCTCACGCCAATTGAAGTCAATAAAGAGAACATTGACGCCACCGTTATCAAAGACGGTTTCCACAAGAAGAGTGAACTGTAATCCAGCGCAGCCCCTGCCCTGCGGGGGCGCATCGACTTGTACTGTTTTTACCTCGGGTCATGTGGAGCAGTTATGCCTTATTTACTTGAAATGAAGAGCATCACCAAGCGTTTTGGCGCGGTGAAAGCGGTCGATAACGTGAGCCTGCGGCTAAATCCTGGTGAAGTGGTTTCGCTCTGCGGCGAAAACGGTTCGGGTAAGTCGACGCTGATGAAAGTGTTGTGCGGGATCTATCCGCATGGCAGCTACGAAGGTGAAATTGTCTTTGCCGGCGAGGTCATTCAGGCCACCCACATTCGCGATACTGAACGTAAGGGTATCGCCATCATTCACCAGGAGCTGGCGCTGGTGAAGCATCTCACCGTGCTGGAGAACATTTTCCTCGGGGCCGAAATTTCGCGCCACGGCGTGCTGGATTACGACACCATGACGCTACGCTGTGAAAAACTGCTGGCGCAGGTCAGTCTGGCCATTTCGCCGGATACCCGCGTGGGAGACCTGGGTCTGGGGCAGCAACAGCTGGTTGAAATCGCTAAGGCGCTGAACAAACAGGTCAGGCTGCTGATCCTCGACGAACCCACGGCCTCTCTCACCGAACAGGAAACGGCCGTCCTACTGGATATCATCCGCGATCTGCAAAATCACGGTATCGCCTGCATCTACATTTCTCACAAACTCAACGAGGTCAAAGCCATTTCAGACACCATCTGCGTGATCCGCGATGGTCAACACATCGGCACACGCGAAGCCGAAGGCATGAGCGAGGATGACATCATCACCATGATGGTGGGCCGCGAACTGACTGCGCTCTACCCGAATGAACCTCACACAACGGGTGATGAAGTGTTACGCGTAGAAAACCTGACCGCGTGGCACCCGGTAAATCGCCATATCAAACGCGTAAACAACATCTCCTTTTCCCTGCACCGGGGTGAAATTCTCGGTGTTGCCGGGCTCGTCGGCGCCGGACGTACTGAAGCCGTGCAGTGCCTGTTCGGCGTCTGGCCAGGGCGCTGGGAAGGCACGGTTTATATTGATGGCAAGCCGGTGAAAATCGACAACTGCCAGCAGGCAATTGCCCACGGAATTGCCATGGTGCCGGAAGACCGCAAAAAAGACGGCATCGTGCCGGTAATGGCGGTGGGTAAAAACATCACGCTCGCGGCACTCGATCAGTTCTCCGGCGCGCTGAGCAGCCTTGATGATGCCGCAGAGCAGCAGTGCATTTTGCAATCTCTCGCCCGCCTCAAAGTGAAAACATCCTCACCGGAACTGGCCATTGGACGCCTGAGCGGAGGCAACCAGCAAAAAGCCATTCTGGCGCGCTGTCTGCTCCTCAATCCACGCATCTTGATCCTGGATGAGCCGACGCGCGGCATTGATATCGGTGCGAAGTACGAAATCTACAAACTGATTAATCAGCTTGTACAGCAAGGGATCGCCGTCATTGTCATCTCCTCTGAATTACCCGAAGTGCTCGGCCTGAGCGACCGTGTGCTGGTCATGCACGAGGGCAAACTGAAAGCCAATCTGATTAACCAGAACCTGACGCAGGAGCAGGTGATGGAAGCCGCTTTAAGGAGCGAACGTCATGTCGAAAAGCAATCCGTCTGATATCAAAGTCGCTGTTCAGACGCCCGGCGCATTCGCGGGGTTAAAAGCGCTGAACCTGCAGGTATTCGTGATGATCGCGGCCATTATCGCCATCATGCTGTTTTTTACCTGGATGACCGATGGCTCCTACCTGAGCGCGCGTAACGTCTCTAACCTGCTGCGCCAGACTGCCATCACCGGCATTCTGGCCGTGGGCATGGTCTTCGTCATTATTTCGGCGGAAATCGACCTGTCGGTGGGGTCGATGATGGGCCTGCTCGGCGGCGTCGCGGCCATTTTTGACGTCTGGCTCGGCTGGCCGCTGCCGCTGACCGTGGCGGTGACGCTAGTATTAGGTCTGGTGCTGGGTGCCTGGAACGGCTGGTGGGTTGCCTACCGGAAGGTCCCGTCGTTCATTGTTACTCTGGCAGGAATGCTGGCCTTCCGCGGCGTATTGATTGGCATCACCAACGGCACCACCGTCTCTCCCACCAGCGCCGCCATGTCACAGATTGGTCAGAGCTACCTCTCCGACAGCGTGGGCTTTACCATCGGCGTGGTCGGGCTGCTGGCGTTCGTGGCCTGGCAATGGCGTGGCCGTATGCGCCGTCAGTCGCTGGGGCTGGCCTCCTCTCCATCAACATCCGTGGTGGGACGTCAGGCACTGACTGCGGTGATCGTGCTCGGCGCGATTTGGCTCCTGAATGACTATCGCGGCGTCCCTACGCCAGTTCTCCTGCTGGCCCTCCTGCTGCTGGGCGGCATGTTTATGGCCACGCGCACCGCGTTTGGCCGCCGTATTTACGCCATCGGCGGTAACCTTGAGGCCGCCCGTCTGTCAGGCATTAACGTAGAGCGCACCAAACTGGCGGTCTTTGCCATTAACGGCCTGATGGTTGCTATCGCAGGGTTGATCCTCAGCTCGCGTCTCGGGGCGGGTTCCCCGTCTGCCGGGAACATTGCCGAGCTGGATGCTATCGCCGCCTGCGTCATTGGCGGTACCAGCCTCGCAGGCGGTGTCGGCAGCGTGGCGGGCGCGGTGATGGGGGCATTTATCATGGCTTCGTTGGATAACGGGATGAGTATGATGGACGTCCCGACGTTTTGGCAGTATATCGTCAAGGGGGCCATTCTTTTGCTGGCAGTCTGGATGGACTCTGCCACCAAGCGGCGTACCTGATAACCGTATTGTGACTTATTTGGGAAGCGAGCCATGTTTGAAAAGCGTCACCGCATTACGTTGTTATTCAATGCCAACAAAGCTTACGACCGACAGGTGGTAGAGGGCGTTGGTGAATATTTGCAGGCGTCGCAATCTGAGTGGGATATCTTTATCGAAGAGGATTTCCGCACCCGACTCGAGAACATCAAAGACTGGCTGGGCGATGGCGTCATCGCTGACTATGACGACCCGGTCATTGAGCAATTACTGACTGACGTCGACGTCCCGATTGTGGGCGTCGGCGGCTCTTACCATTCGCCCGAGCACTATCCTCCCGTCCACTATATCGCCACCGATAACCATGCGCTGGTTGAAAGCGCGTTTCTGCATTTAAAGGAGAAAGGCGTCCATCGCTTTGCGTTCTATGGTTTACCAGCCTCCAGCGGCAAGCGCTGGGCCGTTGAGCGCGAACACGCCTTTTGTCAGCTTGTCGCCCAGGAGAAGTACCGCGGCGTGGTCTATCAGGGGCTGGAAACCGCGCCGGAAAACTGGCAGCACGCGCAAAACCGTCTGGCTGACTGGCTGCAGACGCTGCCGCCGCAAACCGGCATTATTGCCGTGACGGACGCCCGTGCGCGCCACGTATTGCAGGTCTGCGAGCATTTGCACATTCCTGTGCCGGAGAAGATGTGCGTGATTGGCATCGATAACGAAGAGCTGACCCGCTACCTTTCTCGCGTGGCTCTCTCCTCTGTGGCGCAGGGCACCCGACAGATGGGGTATCAGGCCGCAAAATTACTGCATCGTCTGCTGGATAACGAATCCCTGCCGCTTCAGCGCCTGCTGGTTCCCCCGGTCCGCGTGGTAGAACGTCGCTCAACGGATTACCGCTCCTTAAACGACCCGGCAGTCATTCAGGCGATGCACTTTATCCGCAACCACGCTTGCAAAGGTATCAAGGTCGATCAGGTGCTGGATTCCGTGGGTATTTCCCGTTCAAATCTGGAGAAGCGTTTTAAAGAGGAAGTGGGCGAAACCATTCATGCGGTCATTCACGCAGAGAAGCTGGAGAAAGCGCGCAGTTTGCTCATCTCCACGTCGCTGTCGATCAACGAAATCTCGCAGATGTGCGGCTATCCGTCGCTGCAGTATTTTTATTCGGTGTTCCGTAAAGAGTATGACAACACACCGAAAGAGTATCGGGAACGCCACAGCGAAGTCATGATGTAGAAAAGAAAACGCCTTCCAGTGGAAGGCGTTATTGGGATTACATATGGGCGGCGATAAGTCGCTGGTTATCCTGGTACATCGCAAACAGATAGTTGTTATAGCGCTGACCCTGGGTGGAATAACCTTTCAGCTTGTGGATCATCGTACTGGCCGTCACTTCCTGATCCGCTTTACGCAGCTGTGCGCGTGACTTACGGAACGACGAGTAGGCCGGATGGGTGTTCAGGTTTACCACATAGGCATTTACTGAGTCTTTCACCGATTCAAACTGCGAGTAGCCCTTCACCTTGCCCGGCGCATTTTTACAACGCCCCTTCACACACTTCATGCCGAAGAGGTTGTTGTTGTTGCGCGCCAGCTTCGAGGTTCCCCAGCCACTTTCGGCTGCAGCCATTGTCGCAACCATGCTGCCCGGGATGATGTCGACACGCTCAAGGAGCGAGTTCCACGGCACACGACGGGTGTTACCGTTCCAGCTTACCTTGTAGCGCTTTGCGATATCTTTCAGGCGCGCGCGCTCGGACGGCGTCCAGCGGCTATCGTACTGTTTGGCGATCAACCAGTTACGATCTGCCGTAATCGCGGCGTTTTGACTTGTGATGTAAGGCATTACTGTCCGGAGAAACGCTTTTTTCCTTGGTGTTCCGGAAGGGTATTTTCGCAAATCAGGAAGTGAACTACTCTTTGCACTATTGCGAGAATACTCTTGTTTACTGCTAACCTTACTGCTTGTCGTCTTTATTACGTGGGCTTTCTTACTCGTTGTATCCGTGTGCGTCTTTGCAAGCACCCCACCCGAAAATGTCGTGGTGAGTAACATGAGTATCGCGGCCCCATATCGTCGAATGGGAGTCGATATCATTAGGTCTCCTGGTCGGATATAAACATTCCAACACCTTATTTTTTTCACAAATTTGAGAGCGGAATCTCGAATCATATCAAAAATAGACTTCAAGAGCACGTATAGAAATAGTCCAATTCCGAAACTATGTCACCTGAAACGTGCTCACTTAAGCATCAATTCTGAAAATTTGTGTGCGATCTCGCAGATAACTGCCTAATTTTGCGCGGGATCACTCATCCTCTCGCGTCATCCTTGCAGAAAGCGCCGGGGGATGAGTTTTTACGCCTCACCTGATGGCACACTGGTCAAAAATGCCGCGACAGGAAGATGGAATGAAACGCACCGCCGTAGCTTTTCTGATGTTACCCGCACTGGCACACGCTGACTGGTCATCGCCGGGATTTAACGCGTTCAGCGCCGAAGGCACCGGAATGTTCACCAGCCAGGCAAAGCTTGCGAAGGGTACGCGTCCTTTAACAGTGAGTTTTGACAACACGTGCTGGCAGCCAACAGAAGCGATAAAACTCAACGAGATGCTGTCACTCAAACCGTGTGACGGCACGCCGCCGCAGTGGCGTCTGTTCCGCGACGGAGAGTACCAGATGCGTGTCGATACCCGTTCCGGCACGCCAACCCTGATGCTGACCATCAAGAGCACAGCAGAACAACCGGTGGCAGACGTTATCCGCCAGTGCCCAAAATGGGATGGAAAACCCCTGACGCTGGAGGTGGGAAACACCTTCCCGGAAGGCTCCGTGGTGCGAGATTTCTACAGCAAACAAACCGCGACGGTGCAGCAGGGAAAAATTACCCTTCAGCCTGCCGCCAACAGCAACGGCCTGCTGCTGCTTGAGCGCGCCGAAACCGACAAACCCGCGCCGTTTAGCTGGCAAAACGCTACGGTCTATTTCGTGCTGACCGACCGCTTCGTGAATGGTGACCCCACGAATGACAATAGCTATGGCCGCCACAAAGACGGCATGCAGGAGATTGGCACTTTCCACGGCGGCGATCTGAAAGGGCTTGCGAGCAAGCTTGATTATCTGCAGCAACTGGGGGTAAACGCGCTCTGGATAAGCTCCCCGCTGGAGCAGATCCATGGCTGGGTCGGCGGTGGCACTAAAGGGGATTTCCCCCACTATGCCTACCATGGCTACTACACGCAGGACTGGACCAGGCTCGATGCCAACATGGGCACCGAAGATGATTTACGTCATCTCGTCGATGAAGCGCACAAGCGCGGCATCCGCATTCTGTTCGATATCGTCATGAACCATGTGGGCTACGCAACGCTTGCCGACATGCAGGAGTACCAGTTTGGCGCGCTCTATCTGCAGGGTGATGAGCTGAAGAAGACGCTGGGTGAACGCTGGACCGACTGGAAGCCGGGCACGGGACAAAGCTGGCACAGCTTTAATGATTACATCAACTTCAGCGATAAAGCCGCATGGGAAAAATGGTGGGGTAAAAAATGGATCCGCACCGATATTGGCGATTACGACAACCCGGGCTTTGACGACCTGACCATGTCACTGGCGTTTTTACCCGACCTGAAAACGGAATCCACCACGCCGTCCGGTTTGCCAAACTTTTATCAGCACAAGCCCGATACCCAGGCAAAAGCTATCCCGGGATACACCCCGCGCGATTACCTGACCCACTGGCTCAGCCAGTGGGTACGCGAGTATGGCATTGACGGTTTCCGTGTTGATACGGCAAAACACGTGGAACTGGCGGCCTGGCAGCAGTTGAAGGACCAGGCAAGCCAGGCGCTGGCGGCCTGGAAAGGTGCTCACCCGGACAAAAAACTCGACAATGCGCCGTTCTGGATGACGGGTGAATCCTGGGGCCACGGGGTCATGCAGAGCGATTATTACCGCCACGGCTTCGATGCGATGATTAACTTCGATTATCAGGAGCAGGCGGCAAAAGCGGTGAACTGCCTGGCCGATATCGATCTGACCTGGCAGCAGATGGCGGAAAAACTGCAAAGCTTTAATGTCCTGAGCTATCTCTCCTCGCATGACACCCGCCTGTTCCGCGAAGGGGGCCAGCGCGCGGCAGAACTGCTGCTGTTAGCGCCAGGCAGCGTACAAATCTATTATGGGGATGAATCAGAGCGTCCGTTCGGGCCGACGGGTTCCGACCCTCTGCAGGGAACACGCTCGGATATGAACTGGCAGGATGTAACGGGCAAACAGGCGTTAACCGTCGCCTACTGGCAAACGCTGGGTCAGTTCCGCGCCCGCCATCCGGCGATAGGTGAAGGCAAGCAAACCACGCTTTCGCTGAAAGAGGGGTATGGATTCGTACGTGAACATGATGGCGATAAGGTCATGGTCGTCTGGGCGGGGAACCAATAGCCCCCTCATCGCGGTTTTCTCCCTCTCCCACCGGGAGAGGGCCGGGGTGAGGGGCACTCATCAGAACTATTCACTACAAAAACCCACACCCGCCACATAAAACCACAAATCCGACCACACCAGCCGATTTGCACCCGCACGGTGCTAGCGTTATGGTTACCCACTTTCAAAACAAGCTCGACAGATCACCTGCTATGACGTTTTCACTTTTCGGCGACAAATTTACCCGCCATTCAGGCATTACCCGCCTGATGGAGGACCTCAACGACGGGCTGCGCACACCGGGCGCCATCATGCTCGGCGGCGGAAACCCGGCTCAAATCCCGGAGATGAATACCTATTTCCAGACGCTGCTCGCTCAGATGCTGGAAAACGGCAAAGCAACCGATGCGCTTTGCAATTACGACGGCCCTCAGGGTAAAACCGAACTGCTGAAACTCCTCGCCGACATGCTGCGTGAAGAGCTGGGTTGGGATATCGAACCGCAGAATATTGCACTGACAAACGGCAGTCAGAGCGCGTTTTTCTACTTGTTTAACCTTTTCGCAGGACGTCGCGCCGACGGCACCACCAAAAAAGTACTGTTCCCGCTGGCACCGGAGTATATCGGCTACGCCGATTCCGGTCTGGAAGAGGATCTGTTCGTCTCTGCGCGCCCGAACATTGAGCTGCTGCCGGAAGGTCAGTTCAAATACCACGTCGATTTTGAACATCTGCACATTGGTGAAGAGACGGGCATGATCTGCGTATCACGTCCAACCAACCCAACGGGCAACGTCATCACCGACGACGAGCTGATGAAACTGGATGCGCTGGCAAATCAGCATGGCATCCCGCTGGTGATCGATAACGCCTATGGCGTGCCGTTCCCGGGTATTATCTTCAGCGAAGCACGCCCGCTGTGGAACCCGAACATCGTCCTGTGTATGAGCCTCTCCAAGCTCGGCCTGCCGGGCAGCCGCTGCGGGATCATCGTCGCCAATGAAAAAATCATCACCGCCATTACCAACATGAACGGCATTATCAGCCTTTCTCCTGGCGGTATTGGCCCGGCGATGATGTGCGAAATGATTAAACGCAACGATCTGCTGCGCCTGTCTAATGACGTGATTAAGCCGTTCTATTATCAGCGCGTTCAGGAGACGATTGCCATACTTCGCCGCTATTTACCGGAAGAACGCTGCCTGATCCACAAACCTGAAGGGGCGATTTTCCTGTGGTTGTGGTTTAAAGATCTGCCGATCACCACCGAGCTGCTTTACCAGCGCCTGAAGAAGCGAGGCGTATTGATGGTGCCGGGTGATTACTTCTTCCCGGGGCTGGACAAGCCGTGGCCGCATACGCATCAATGTATGCGTATGAACTACGTGCCCGATCCGGAAAAAATCGAAGCCGGGGTAAAAATTCTCGCCGAAGAGATCGAATTCGCCTGGCGCGAAGACGCCCAGTAAGAACCTACGCCAGATGACGCAACCGCTCGGTGCGTAATCTGGCGGGATCGACACAGCTCAGCGCGTGGGTCGGACAGGCTTCCACACAGGCCGGTCCGTCCGCGCGGTGTGCGCATAAATCGCATTTCAGCGCCTGAAGCGTATCTCCTGCCCACTGCACCTGCATCGCCCCAAACGGGCACGCCACCATACAGCGTTTACACCCAATACACCGCGCCTGCTCAACCTGCCAGGCTCCCTCGCCACGGCGAATCGCCTGCGTTGGGCAGACATTCGCGCAAGGGGCATCTTCACACTGATGGCAACCCACCGCCGTGGTGAAAGCGTCTCCTTTGACTACCCGAATGCGGGGCGTAAAGGCGCCTGTTGAGATGGCGTCCTGATGCGACACGACACACGCCACTTCGCAGGTGCGACAGCCGATGCATTTTGCCGAATCCGCCATGATGAACCGGTTCATCTGTTATCCCTCGCGCACGTTAAAACCCAGCTCTCTGGAGATCGCGTCCGCCGTTTCACGCAGAGGTGTAAGCAGATTTTTTTCGCCAATCTGCTTCATGCGGGAGGTCGACAGCGAAATTGAGATCGCATACGGCACGCGGCCATGAATATCAAACACCGGCACCGCGATACAGGAGACCCCCAACTCGTTCTCTTCTTTATCCATCGCCATGCTGTGCTCGCGGATTTCCGCCAGCTCATCATACATCGCGCTCAGTTCAGTGATGGTGTTGCGGGTCAGCGGCTGAATCTGATCCTGGTGGCTTTCCCAGTAGCTAGCCACATAGTCCTGGTGACCGAATGCCATGTAGATCTTGCCCATTGCCGAGCAGTAAAGCGGCATATGCTGGCCGATATAGGCGCGCGTGCGCAGCATACCGGTGGTCGGCTCAAGCTTATAAATCAGGATCGCGTGATCGTCTTCGCGGCTGGAGAAGTTCACCGTCTCGCCGGTGGCGATATTCAGCGACTCAAGATGCGGAGCAGCCACGTGGATGATATTCAGCGACGACAGCGCCTTTTGCCCGACGGCGATAAATTTGGTGGTCAGACGATAGCTGCCCGCCGCCGGTGCCGGGGTGACGTACCCGCACGACTGCAATCCCTGCAGTAACCGGTGCACGGTGCTTTTATTCAGCCCGGCCAGTTCCGATAAATGGGCCAGAGGACAACCGTTCGGATAGTTACTGAGGATCTCAATCAGCATCAGACCGCGAAACAAGCTCTGGCTACCTGCTGGCCTCTCTTTTTCTTGCGTCATGTCGCTCTCTTTCATGCTCATCCCATGGCTCCTTTTTATCGCGCCCTGATGGTAGCGCAAAGTGTGGTTCAGTTCACGATCTCAACAGAAAAAACACAACCAGTTGATTTTAATCGATTTTGAAAATCATGAATGTCGTTGATCTGGCAAAATTTGATCGCTATATTTGAAATCAGATTTCGCATAGTGAAATTTAGCGATAAAAAAGCACTCGCACTTGCCCCTACGAAGAACAGGAGAACAGGGATGAAAGTGACATTCGAAGAGTTGAAAGCAGCGTTCAATCGGGTTCTGCTCGATCGCGGTGTAAAAGCAGAAACGGCGGATGCCTGCGCGGAGATGTTTGCCCGCACCACGGAATCTGGCGTCTATTCCCACGGCGTGAACCGCTTCCCGCGTTTTATTCAGCAACTGGACGCGGGCGACATCATTCCTGATGCCCAGCCAAAACGGGTGACCACATTAGGGGCCATCGAACAGTGGGATGCCCAACGCGCCATCGGTAACCTGACGGCGAAAAAAATGATGGATCGCGCCACCGAACTGGCCTCCGATCACGGTATCGGTCTGGTTGCGCTGCGTAACGCTAACCACTGGATGCGCGGAGGGAGCTATGGCTGGCAAGCCGCAGAGAAGGGCTACATCGGGATCTGCTGGACCAACTCCATTGCGGTGATGCCCGCGTGGGGGTCAAAAGAATGTTGCATCGGCACCAACCCGCTGATCGTGGCGATCCCCTCCTCCCCAATCACCATGGTCGATATGTCGATGTCGATGTTCTCCTACGGCATGCTGGAAGTGAACCGACTGGCCGGACGCACGTTACCGGTCGACGGCGGATTCGACGACGAGGGCAATCTGACCAAAGAGCCTGGCGTGATTGAGAAAAATCGCCGTATTCTGCCGATGGGCTACTGGAAAGGTTCCGGCTTATCGATTGTGCTCGACATGATCGCCACCCTGCTCTCTAACGGCTCCTCCGTGGCGAAAGTTACCCAGGACAACAGCGACGAGTATGGCGTGTCGCAGATCTTTATCGCCATCGAGGTCGACCGCCTGATCGACGGCCCAACCCGCGATGCCAAACTGCAGCGTATTATGGACTTCATCACCACCGCCGAGCGGGCAGACGAAAACGTCGCTGTCCGTCTGCCGGGGCATGAATTTACGCGACTGCTTGAAGAGAACCGCCGCAACGGCATCACCATTGACGACAGCGTGTGGGCGAAAATCCAGGCGCTGTAAGGAGTGGGCCATGATATTCGGACATATTTCACAGCCAAATCCGTGTCGCCTGCCGCGGGCGATTGAAAAAGCGTTAGATTTTCTGCGTACCACGGATTTCAGCATGCTAAAACCGGGTGTCGTTGAAATTGAGGGGCGCAACCTCTTTGCCCAGATCCTCGACCTGACCACCAAAGAGCCGCATGAGAATCGCCCCGAAGTGCATCGCCGCTATCTTGATATTCAATTTCTGGCGTGGGGTGAAGAAAAAATCGGTATTGCTATCGATACCGGCAATAACAACATCAGCGAATCATTACTGGAACAACGGGATATTATTTTTTATCACAACAGTGAAAATGAATCGTTCATTGAAATGGTACCTGGCAGTTATGCCATATTTTTCCCGCAGGATGTACACCGTCCTGCCTGTATTAAAAACAAGGAAACTGCAATTCGCAAAATTGTGGTGAAAGTGGCAATCAGCGAATTAGATTAATTTTCTGATATACCCTAAATAATTCGAGTTGCAGGAAGGCGGCAAGAGAGTGAATCTCCAGGAGCTTACATAAGTAAGTGACTGGGGTGAACGAGCGCAGCCAACGCACATGCAACTTGAAGTATGACGGGTATAAATACAGGAACGCGAAATGACCAACACCGGTTTTATTATTGGTGCGTACCCCTGCGCACCCTCGTTTCACCAGAAAGGGGAACAAGAAGAACAAACCTTCTGGCGGGAACTTTCTGACACGCCACACATTCGCGGGCTGGAACAACCCTGCCTTGAACATCTCCATCCTTATGGGGATGAATGGCTGTTCCGCCATACGCCTGGAGACTGGCAAATCGTCGTCACGGCAGTGATGGAAACCATGCGTCGCCGTGGCACAAACGGTGCGTTTGGCCTGGCCTCCGCCGATGAAGATCAGCGTAAAGCGTGCGTGGAATATTACCGCCATCTGCAGCAGAAGATTGCTGCGGTTAACGCCCGTTTTCCCGGGAAAGTTATTGCCCTGGAGATGCAGGCCGCACCGCAGGCGGGCAATGCTTCAGTCGAGCAGGCTATCGAGGCGTTCGCCCGTTCCATTCGTGAAATCGCGGGCTGGGACTGGTCCTGCGATCTGGTGCTTGAGCACTGCGATGCCATGACCGGTCCCGCACCGCGTAAGGGATTTTTACCCTTAGAGCAGGTGCTGGAGGTGATAAAAGAGACAGATATCAGCATCTGTATTAACTGGGCGCGCTCAGCCATTGAAGGGCGCAACACCACGCTTCCGGTTGAGCACGTTCAGACCGCCCTTCAGGCCGGAAAACTGGCCGCGCTAATGTTCTCCGGCACCACCATCCGCGGAGAGTACGGTGAATGGCAGGATCTGCACGCACCGTTTTCATCGTACTGTGCCGACAGTTTGCTGACCACTGAACATGCAAAAGCACTCTTTACTGCGGCGAGCGCCGCAACATTGAAATTTTCCGGTATTAAATTACTGGAAATAAATGCTAATGCTGATATCAGCCATCGCATCGCTATTTTGCACGACGGCATTAGCCAAATGAAAAAAGCAACGCAATAACAATAAAAAAATCTTATTCCGGTTACCTACACTGAGATATTAAATATGAATACGTCTACTCAAGCTCTACATGCGGACATTCCGCGCCAGCGCTGGCTAAGAATTATTCCCCCGATTCTTATCGCCTGCATTATTTCTTATATGGACCGTGTGAATATTGCTTTTGCCATGCCCGGCGGTATGGATGAAGAGTTAGGTATTTCTGCCACCATGGCAGGCCTGGCGGGTGGGATCTTCTTTATTGGCTATCTGTTTTTGCAGGTGCCTGGCGGCAAGATTGCCGTTCATGGTAGCGGGAAGAAATTTATCGGCTGGTCGCTGGTCGCCTGGGCGGTGATTTCGGTCCTGACCGGGCTCGTCACCAGCCAGTATCAACTGCTGGTGCTGCGTTTCTTACTCGGGGTAGCAGAAGGCGGGATGCTGCCGGTTGTGCTGACGATGATCAGTAACTGGTTCCCTGACGCTGAACGCGGTCGTGCCAATGCGATTGTAATTATGTTCGTCCCCATTGCCGGGATCATCACCGCGCCCCTGTCGGGCTGGATTATTACCGCACTCGACTGGCGCTGGCTGTTCATCATTGAAGGGCTGATGTCCATCGTTGTGCTGGTGCTGTGGGCCTTCACGGTGTACGACCGCCCGCAGGAAGCACGCTGGATTTCTGAAGCGGAAAAAAATTATCTGGTCAAAACCCTGGCCGCAGAACAGCAGGCCATTGCCGGTAAAGAGGTGAAAAACGCCTCGCTGAGCGCGGTGCTGTCCGACAAAACCATGTGGCAGCTGATTGCCCTGAACTTCTTCTACCAGACCGGCATTTACGGTTACACCCTCTGGCTACCCACCATTCTCAAAGAGCTCACGCACACCAGCATCGGCCAGGTAGGCGTGCTCGCGATCCTGCCTTATATCGGGGCCATTGCGGGTATGTTCCTCTTCTCTTCGCTCTCTGACCGTACCGGTAAGCGCAAACTGTTTGTCTCCCTGCCGCTGATTGGTTTTGCGCTCTGCATGTTCCTCTCCGTGGCGCTGAAAGAGCATACCTGGCTGGCCTACGCCGCACTGGTGGGGTGTGGGTTCTTCCTGCAGTCGGCGGCGGGCGTGTTCTGGACCATTCCGGCACGCCTGTTCAGCGCGGAGATGGCAGGCGGTGCGCGGGGTGTGATTAACGCCCTGGGTAACCTCGGCGGGTTCTGTGGCCCTTATGCGGTCGGCGTGCTGATCACCTTGTACAGCAAAGATGCGGGCGTTTACTGCCTGGCTGTGTCACTGGCACTGGCCTCTCTGCTGGCCCTGCTTCTACCGGCGAAGTGCGATGCTGGTGCGGAGCCTAACCCTACGGTGAATCCGCATAAGCGTGCGGCCTGATGCCCTCACCCCAGCCCTCTCCCACAGGGAGAGGGAGCAAGACGAGAACCCCCGCCCTCTCCCACGGGGAGAGGAAGCAAGACGAGAGAGTCAAAGATGAGTGAAAAAGAACCCTTCTGGCTGGGTATCGATTGTGGCGGTACTTATCTGAAAGCCGGTTTATACACCCGCGAGGGCAAAGAAGTCTGTATTGAACGCCGCACGGTTGCCACGCTCAGCCCGCGAGCAGGCTATGCGGAGCGGGACATGAACCAGCTGTGGCAGCAGTGTCACACCACCGTCGCTCTTCTGCTCAACAACGCCCGGGTTAGCGGCGAGCAGATCAAAGGCGTGGGCATTTCAGCGCAGGGCAAGGGGCTGTTTCTTCTCGATAAACAGGATCGTCCTCTGGGCAATGCGATGCTCTCCTCAGACCGTCGGGCACTGGACATCGTGCAGCGCTGGCAGCAGGACGGTATTCCCGAAAAACTCTATCCGCACACGCGACAGACGCTCTGGACCGGGCATCCGGCCTCACTTCTGCGCTGGGTCAAAGAGAATGAACCACAGCGCTATCAGCAGATTGGCTGCGTGATGATGGCGCACGACTACCTGCGCTGGTGCCTCACCGGCGTAAAAGGCTGCGAAGAGAGCAACATCTCTGAATCCAATCTCTACAACATGAACACCGGCCAGTACGATCCGCAGATCACACGCTGGCTGGGTATCAGTGAAATCGACAACGCTCTGCCGCCCGTTGTCGGTTCAGCAGAAATCTGCGGGGAAATCACCGCTCAGGCTGCCGCACTTACCGGTCTCGCGACGGGAACCCCCGTCGTTGGTGGGCTGTTTGATGTGGTTTCCACCGCGATCTGTGCCGGACTGCACGACGAACATACGCTGAACGCCGTCATGGGCACCTGGGCCGTCACCAGCGGGATTGCCAATGCGCTTCGGGACAACGAACCGCATCCCTATGTCTATGGGCGTTACGTCCACCCGCAGCAGTACATCGTCCACGAAGCCAGCCCCACCTCTTCCGGCAACCTTGAGTGGTTGACCGCCCAGTGGGGAGAAATGTCTTTCAGTGAGATCAACCGCGCCGTGGCCAGCCTGCCGAAAGCCGAAAGCGATCTGTTATTTCTGCCGTTTCTCTATGGCAGCAACGCCGGGCTGGAGATGACGAGCGGTTTCTACGGCATGCAGGCGCTGCATACTCGCGCGCATCTTTTACAGGCAGTTTACGAAGGCGTGGTGTTCAGCCATATGACCCATCTAAACCGCATGCTCGAACGCTTTACCGACGTACAGGCACTGCGCGTCACCGGCGGCCCGACCCACTCTGACGTATGGATGCAGATGCTGGCGGATGTCAGCGGTCTGGCGATTGCGCTCCCGCAGGTGGAAGAGACTGGCTGTTCCGGCGCGGCGCTGGCCGCCCTGGTCGGCACCGGCGTTTATCCCGATTTTTACGCAGCGCAGCACGCGCTCAGACACGACATTCGGGTCATTGAACCCGACATGCACGCCCATGCGGCCTATCAGCGCAAGTATCAGCGCTACCAGTTACTGATTTCAGCACTACAGGGTTATCACGCCCGTGTTAAGGAGCACGACCTATGAGCCGACCATTACTGCAGCTGGCGCTCGACCACACCTCACTTCAGGCTGCCCAGCGCGATGTCGCCAGGCTTTCCGATCACGTCGATATTATCGAAGCGGGCACCATTTTATGTCTGACCGAAGGGCTTAACGCCGTGCGTGCGCTGCGCGAGCAGTGTCCAGGGAAAACCCTCGTGGCGGACTGGAAGGTGGCCGATGCCGGAGAAACGCTGGCAGAGCAGGCGTTTGGCGCAGGTGCGAACTGGATGACCATCATCTGCGCCGCGCCGCTGGCCACGGTTGAAAAAGGCCACGCGGTGGCGCTGCGCTGCGGTGGGGAAATTCAGATGGAGCTGTTTGGCAACTGGACGCTGGACGATGCCCGCGCCTGGCACCGCATCGGCGTGAAGCAGGCTATCTACCACCGGGGACGCGACGCGCAGGCCAGCGGCCAGCAGTGGGGTGAGGCAGATCTCGCCCGAATGAAAGCGCTCTCCGACATTGGTTTGCAGCTGTCCGTCACCGGCGGCATCACCCCGGCCGACCTGCCGCTGTTTAAGCAGATCAACGTCAAAGCCTTTATCGCCGGTCGCGCACTGGCAGACGCTGCCAATCCACCGCAGGTGGCCGAGGCCTTCCATTCGCAAATCCGTGACATCTGGGGAGCGTAATCATGCGTCAGCATCCGTTAGGTATTTACGAAAAAGCGCTGCCGAAATCCCTCACCTGGCCGGAGCGCCTGGTGCTGGCAAAAAGCTGTGGCTTTGATTTTGTTGAAATGTCGGTAGATGAAACGGACGAACGCCTGTCGCGCCTGGCGTGGAGCACCACACAGCGTGCATCGCTGGTGGAAGCGATGCTGGAGACCGGTGTGTCGATCCCCTCCATGTGCCTGTCTGCCCACCGCCGCTTCCCGTTTGGCAGTCGGGATGAAACCGTGCGCGCCCGCGCCCGGGAGATCATGTCCAGCGCCATTAAACTGGCGCGTGATTTGGGTATTCGCACCATCCAGCTGGCCGGGTATGACGTGTATTACGAAGAGCATGATGAAGGCACCCGGCAACGCTTCGCTGAAGGGCTGGCATGGGCAGTCGAGCAGGCCGCCGCCGCGCAGGTGATGGTGGCCGTTGAGATCATGGACACCGCGTTTATGAACTCCATCAGCAAATGGAAAAAGTGGGACGAGATGCTGGCCTCGCCGTGGTTTAGCGTTTACCCGGATGTCGGCAACCTCAGCGCGTGGGGTAACGATGTGGCCGCCGAACTGACGCTGGGCATTGACCGCATCGCGGCAATTCACCTGAAAGATACCCAGCCCGTCACGGCACAAAGCCCAGGACAGTTCCGCGACGTGCCGTTTGGCGAGGGCTGCGTCGATTTCGTTGGCGTGTTTAATACGCTCAATAAGCTGAACTACCGCGGCGCGTTTCTGATTGAAATGTGGACCGAAAAAGCAAAAGAGCCGGTGCTGGAGATTATCCAGGCGCGCCGCTGGATTGAAGCCCGTATGCAGGAAGGAGGCATGACATGTTAGAACAACTCAAAGCCGAGGTGCTGGCAGCCAACCTGGCACTGCCCGCCCACCAGCTGGTGACCTTCACCTGGGGTAACGTCAGCGCGGTGGATCGCGACAGCGGTCTGATGGTGATCAAACCGTCCGGCGTGGAGTATGACGTGATGACGGCGGAGGATATGGTGGTGGTGAATATTGCCACCGGTGAGGTGGTCGAGGGCAGCATGAAACCGTCGTCAGACACGCCTACCCATCTTGCGCTGTACCGTCGCTACCCGGAGATTGGCGGCATCGTCCATACCCATTCCCGCCATGCCACCATCTGGTCTCAGGCAGGTCAGGATCTGCCCGCATGGGGCACGACGCATGCGGACTACTTCTACGGCGCGATCCCCTGCACGCGGCGGATGACCACGGCGGAGATCGCAGGAGACTACGAGTATCAGACCGGTGAAGTGATCATCAAAACCTTTGAAGAGCGCGACATCAGCCCCATGCAGATCCCGGCAGTGCTGGTGCACTCCCACGGACCGTTCGCATGGGGTAAAGATGCCGCCGATGCGGTACACAACGCCGTGGTGCTGGAAGAGTGCGCGTACATGGGCCTGTTTTCGCGCCAGCTTGCGCCGCAGCTTCCGGTTATGCAGCAGGAACTGCTCGACAAACATTATCTGCGCAAGCACGGTGCGCATGCCTATTACGGGCAGTGATCAACCGGAATTAATGTGTTCTTTACAGTACCGCCGTTTCCAGACGGCGGGTGTTAACCCGGTATGCTTCGAAAATATCTGCCGGAAATACCCCACGTCGTTAAAACCGCAGCGGGTGGCCACTTCCGTTAATGACGCTGAGTCATTCAGCAGCATTTTTTCTGCCGCCCTGACGCGCTGGCGATGAATCGCCTCCGTCAGGGTTAAATGAAATGTCCGACGAAACACGCGCCCCAGGTAATCGGCATTACAGTGCAGCGATTTTGCCAGCAGCGAGGTGGAGAGCGGTAAATGAAACTGCGTGCGAATAAGCTGTTTTGCCTTCCAGGCCAGTGCTGCACCGGCCTCATCGGGGCGGTCCTCATACCCTGCTGAGAGGGATATTTGCTGCAAAATCAGTAGCAAAAGCATTTCCAGCGCCACGCTGCGCTGTAATTTTTCCTGCTCGCTGAGGAACTGGCGAAAAAGCGCAATCACCGACGGGACATCCCTCACGCAGCAATGTTGTTCAATGGTCAGCGGAGAAGCCTCCGGCAAAGCAGAAGGCCCAGGTTTCACCTCAAAATGCAGCCAGTAGAATCGCAGATCGGCCGGAAAATCTTCTGTACCCACATGCCGCCGCTTCGGCCAGAGCAATAAACTCTCCCCCGCCTTCACCTCAAAAAGACGGTTCTCCTCCTGGATCGTTAATGTCCCCTTTTCGACGAAAATGATTTCCCACGACGTTAATTTACGCGCCGGGTGGCGACCCACGCCCCGCGAAATAAACAATCCGCCGTTTTGCACTTTAATCGGAAGCGCTATGGATAATTCGAGCATGGATATTCACCATTCCGCTTTTATTGCCGCATTTAATTGACTTATCCATTGATTATTAACAATTAACGTTATAGCTGCCCGATCAAACTCACACTTTCTTCATCAGGTCGGAATCGTCATCTTTTTATACTTTCCCCTCCCCTTGTTGCCCTTTGCGTTCAGTGCAGAATGAATGAGGTACCTTGCACAAATACGATAAAAATCGATTACCGAGGAGTTATCTCATGACTTCCACACCGATTACCGAGTCTGACGTTGCACAACGGGTGAGAGAAGAACGTTTGTCCGTTCGCGAGAAAATTGGCTACGGCCTGGGCGACGCGGGCGGCACAGTAATTACCTGCCTGATAATGAATTTCCTGACCTTTTTCTATACCGATATTTTTGGCCTGACCCCGGCGCTTGTCGGCACGCTGTTTATTGCCCTGCGCGTATTTGACGCGATTTCTGACCCTGTCATGGGCGTGATTGCCGACCGCACCCAAAGCCGATGGGGGCGCTTTCGTCCCTGGCAGCTGTGGGTGGCATTCCCTATTGGCATCATCGGCGTGCTGACCTTCACCGTACCTGAAGCCAGCATGGGCGTGAAGATTGCGTGGGCATTCGGCACCTACCTGCTGCTGTCCGTCGGCTATACCGCCATCAACGTGCCCTACTGCGCGCTGATCAACACCATGACCACCCGCCACAGCGAGGTCATTTCCTGCCAGTCATGGCGCTTTGTGCTGTGCGGCGTTGCGGGATTTTTGGTCTCCGTCGGCCTGCCGTGGCTGGTGGCAGCGCTGGGGCAAGGCAACGCCGCCCGGGGTTATCAGCTGGGCGTTGGCGTCCTGTGCACCCTCGCCGTGGTGATGTTTCTCTGCTGCTTCTTCTGGGTCCGTGAACGCGTCCCACTGGCGCTGATGGGTAAATTCACCCTGCGCGAACACCTGGCAGGGCTGCGCAAAAATGACCAGCTGCTGCTGATGCTGGTGATGTCGTTTTTGCTGATCAACGTCTTCAATATCCGTGGCGGCGGATACATGTACTTCATCACCTATGTGCTTCAGGGCAGTACCGCCTACACCTCGCTGTTTTTCACCATGGTGACCTTCGCAGCGATCCTCGGGGCGGTGATCGTCAGCCCCCTCTCTCGCCGTGTTGATACGGTCAAACTCTACTACTACACCAACCTGGTGCTCGCCGCGATCGCGGCTGGCATGTGGTTCCTGCCCGGCGGCCCGGCGCATCAGACGCTCTGGCTGATCGTAATTCTGAGTAACGGCGTCATCCTGGGCTTTACCCTGCCGCTGCACTTTTCGCTGATGGCTTTTGCCGACGACTACGGCGAGTGGAAGACCGGCGTGCGATCGTCGGGCATGAACTTCGCCTTCAACCTGTTTTTCATCAAGCTGGCGTGGGCCTCCAGCGCCGGGATCATCAGCCTGGTGTTTATCGCCGTCGCCTATCAGCCGGGAGCGGGTAACCAGACGCCCGCCTCGCTGCAGGGCATTACCGCCATGGAGACGCTGCTCCCTGCCCTTTTCCACCTGCTGCTGGCGGTCTCAATCCGCTGGTGCAGACTCAACAATCCGATGATGTCGCGCATTGCCACCGATTTGCGCCAGCGTCATGTACCGTCCTGAGGAGAACGTGATGTCCATAATGGAAGCCGACCTGCATAACCTGAAAATCAACGATCCGTTTCTTGGCCAGTATCAGCGGCTGGTGCGTGATGTGGTCATCCCCTATCAGTGGGATGCGCTCAACGATCGCGTGGCAGAAGCCGAGCCCAGTCATGCCATCACCAACTTCCGCATTGCGGCAGGTCTTGAAGAAGGTGAGTTCTACGGCATGGTATTTCAGGACAGTGACGTGGCGAAATGGCTGGAAGCCGTGGCGTGGTCGCTGTGTCAGAAACCCGATGCTGAACTGGAAAAAACCGCCGATGAGGTGATTGAACTGATCGCCGCGGCGCAGTGTGAAGATGGTTATCTCAATACGTACTTCACCGTCAAAGCGCCCGACGAACGCTGGACAAATCTGGCCGAGTGCCACGAGCTTTACTGCGCCGGGCATATGATCGAAGCTGGCGTGGTGTATTTTCAGGGCACCGGAAAACGCCGACTGCTGGAGGTGGTGTGCAAACTGGCAGATCATATCGACACCGTTTTCGGCCCCCGGGAAGGCCAGCTTCACGGCTATCCGGGCCACCCGGAAATCGAGCTGGCGCTGATGCGGCTGTACGACGTTACTGAGGAGCCACGCTACCTGAACCTGGTGAAATACTTCATCGAGGCGCGCGGTACGCAGCCTCACTTCTATGATATCGAATACGAGAAGCGCGGCAGAACATCGTACTGGCACACCTACGGCCCGGCATGGATGGTCAAGGACAAAGCTTACAGCCAGGCGCATCAACCGCTTGCTGAACAACAAACAGCGATTGGCCATGCGGTTCGTTTTGTCTACCTGATGGCGGGTATGGCACACCTGGCCCGTCTGAGCAAAGACGACGCAAAACGTCAGGACTGCTTACGCCTGTGGAACAACATGGCGCAGCGCCAGCTGTACATTACCGGCGGGATTGGTTCGCAAAGTAGCGGAGAAGCCTTCAGCAGTGATTACGATCTGCCCAACGATACGGTGTATGCCGAAAGCTGCGCCTCGATTGGCCTGATGATGTTTGCCCGTCGGATGCTGGAGATGGAAGCGGATAGCCGCTACGCCGACGTGATGGAGCGCGCCCTGTACAACACGGTGCTGGGCGGCATGGCGCTGGACGGTAAGCATTTCTTCTATGTTAACCCGCTGGAAGTGCACCCCAGGACGCTGGCCTTTAACCACATCTACGACCACGTCAAACCGGTTCGTCAGCGCTGGTTCGGCTGCGCCTGTTGCCCGCCGAATATCGCCCGCGTGCTGACGTCGCTGGGGCATTACATTTACACCGTTCGCCCGGATGCGCTTTTCATTAATCTCTACGTAGGGAATGAGGTCACCATCCCGATGGGCGATGAGACGCTTAAGCTGCGGATCAGCGGTAATTATCCGTGGCAGGAAGAGGTCAACATTGAGATCGTCTCGCCCGTACCGGTGACGCACACCCTGGCCCTGCGACTGCCGGACTGGTGCGCAAATCCTCACGTGTCGCTGAACGGAGAAGGCATGACGGGCGAGGTATCACGGGGCTATCTTCACCTCACCCGTCGCTGGCAGGAGGGCGATACGCTCACGCTAACCTTACCGATGCCGGTCCGCCGCGTGTACGGTCACCCACAGGTTCGTCAGCAGGCCGGAAAGGTCGCGCTGCAGCGCGGTCCGCTGGTCTACTGCCTTGAAGAAGCCGACAATGGCGCCAACCTGCATAATCTTGCCCTGCCTGCCGACAGTGAATTCCGGGTTTTCGAGGGTAAAGGAATTTTCGCTCATAAGATGCTGATTCAGGCGGAAGGTGTCACGCATGACGCCGCAGAAGCGGGATCGGAGGCGTTATGGCAGTACGACCGTCCTGCGGTGCAACGTCAACCCAAAACGTTGACCTTTATTCCGTGGTTTAGCTGGGCTAACCGGGGAGAAGGGGAAATGCGCATTTGGGTGGATGAGGACTGAATATCTGCGGCCTGATGCCCTCACCCCAACCCTCTCCCACGGGAGAGGGATCGTTAAGGCAGCACGCGACGCGCTGCCTCAGCAAGAAAAGCGCTTCGGTTACTAAACTGCGGATGCTCATTCACAAAAGAATCAATTTTCACCAGCAATCGACGAGGCAGGGTGATATTGATACGCTCGGCCTTACCGTCGAATTGCTTCATATTGATATCTACAAGCAACCATTGTCCGCCGATAAAATCACCCGGTGTGGCTTCAAGATGTGCTTCAACATTGCCAGGGAGAGGTAACTCTTCATCCATTTCAAATAGCGCTTCGAAGTGAGCTGTCAGTGCATCACGTGCATCCTGAAAAGCATCATCCAGAGAATTGCCGGCAAAAAAACAACCAGGAACGTCAGGAAAAAAACCGCTGGCGCTACCGTCGGGATCAGAATGAATGTAAGCCGGATAAAACATAACTACTCCTGATATCAGTGTTTGATTCCCGCCTGCCGCCAGATTTGCGCGAGGGTGCCGGGTTTTATGTCCTTTTTGGGATGTGGAACGGTCACCAACCCCGCATGTACTGGGTGGCGAAACTGATGATGGCTTCCTTTCGTTCTTACACATTTCCAGCCATGCCTGACCAGAACAGTAATGACATCCGCACTTTTCACATTCCAATCCTTCCATGATTATACACATCATACACACCATAGCTACTGGTGCAGATGACAATAGACGAAAGGAAATGCAAACGCAGCCGGGTTTTGTCTGAACAGGAAGGAGCAACGCAAAAAGAAAGGCGGAACAGGTAAATTGCAGATCGAAATACAGGCGCTATCACAACGCCGGGTAAGGTGAAGCCGCCACCCGGCGTTACAGCATCAGAAGCGCCAGCTCAGCCCGGTCATCAGCGCAAAGCTGTCGTCGCGGTCGATCATCGGGCTGTTCTTCACGTCGTCAGGCAATACGGTATATACCGCGCTGGCGTTAAGGAACAGGTTCTGGGTTAACTGATATTTTGCCGCCAGACCCACGTATGGCGTCCAGCTGTCACCGGCGGCGTATTCATTGAGACCTGAGCGGCGAGACTCGCTGCCGGAAACCCCGTAGTAGTAGTCGTTATAGCTCTCGTCACTGTAGAAAATGCCCACAGATGGCGTCAGCGTGAGGCGTTCCATGCGGATGGGGCGGAAGTACGAAATCTCACCGACTACGCCACCGCTTTCATCCATCGCATCGCCGGAAACGGCAATTTTCAGCGAGCCCCAGTTTTCATGGCGGTAATAGGCGCCACCCAGGAAAGCAGACGCTTTACGCTCATCCAGATGTTTCATCTGAGGGTCGTCGTTATCGTCGGGATCAAAATGCAGCGGCATCCACGACGCGGTCAGGCTAAATTCATTTTTTTCGTCTTTCCACAGGATCCATCCACCTGTGGTCTGGCGCACATAGAATCGGTCACCTTCATAGCTAATTAACGGAACCGCGGTGGTATTTTCATTATACCCTTTATAAGGTGACTCATTAAATACAGCCCCCGCGCCAAGTGAAAAGTCACCGGCCATTGCGGATGAGGTCGCAAATAACGTGGCAGCGATGAGTAAATTGTTTTTAATAGTCATTCCATGTAATCCATTTAAACGCCGAACAAGCGAGGCGAATAATAATGGTTACAAATTTGCGTATGCAACGCCGCTGTTTATATAATATTATATATAAAATCATATAGATGGGTGGGCATGATGAATAAATTACAACTAAAACCCCGCGAATTAAAAATAATTTCCGTCATCGCCGCCACCCACAGCATTGGCGACGCCGCCGCCCTGCTGGGCATGGCACAGGCCAACGTCAGTAAATATCTCTCTGATTTTGAAACACGAGTCGGTCTCAAGGTCTTTGAGCGCACCACCCGTCAGCTTGCGCTAACGCAGTTTGGTGAGGCCTTGCTTCCTTACGTGAACGCCACGCTGGATAAAAATAGTCAGCTTATTAATTTTATTGCCGATTATAAGCATGAAAAGCGTGGAAAGGTGACGATTTACGCCCCGACAGGCATCGTGACCTATCTCTCTCGTCATGTGATCCACCAGATAAAAGATATTGGCGATATTCGTATTTCGCTGAAAACATACAATCTGGATCGCAATGAATTTTCTGAGGGGGTGACCTTTCCGGATGACTGCGATATTTTAATTACCTATGCTCAGCCGAAAGATGAAAGTCTGGTCGCAAGTGTATTAACCCAATATTCCGTTACCGCCTTCGCGACCGAGGAGTATTTAAATCAGCACCCGTTAAACGGCCCGGAAGATTTAATTCATCATTCCTGTATTTTAATCGACTCCATGCTGGTGGATGATGCTAACATCTGGCGGTTCCGCGTTCATGGCAGTGATGATGTACAGGATTACCGGGTTACCGGGAATTATATTTGCGACAATACGCAAACTGCCCTGGAGCTGGCGAGGAATAATCTCGGTATCGTCTTTGCGCCGAAAGAGAGCCTGAGAAAAGAGTTAAAAAACGGTTCACTTGTTCCCTGCTTCCCGCATCAGGAAGAGTGGTGGCTGGATCTGACGGCCATCTTCCGCAAACGTGAATACCAGCCATGGCGCGTGCAATATGTTCTGGATGGCGTCCTGAATAATCTTCGCCAGCAAATAGCTCAGGCCGCCCACGGACGGCCTGAGCTGGATGACTAGAACAGCCCCAGCGGTTTATCGGAGTAGCTGACCAGCAGGCATTTCGTCTGCTGATAATGCTCCAGCATCATTTTGTGCGTTTCACGCCCGATGCCTGACTGCTTATAGCCCCCAAAGGCCGCGTGCGCCGGGTAGGCGTGATAACAGTTGGTCCATACGCGTCCGGCCTGGATCCCCCGGCCCATTTTATACGCCAGATTGCCGTTGCGGCTCCAGACGCCTGCCCCCAGGCCATACGGCGTATCGTTGGCAATCTCCAGCGCCTCCTCCATCGTTTTGAAGGTGGTCACGGCCAGCACCGGTCCAAAAATTTCCTCCTGGAAAACGCGCATATTGTTTTTGCCAGACAGAATGGTCGGCTCAAGGTAATACCCTTCCTGCAGATCGCCACCGAGCACTTTACGGCGTCCACCAGTCAGGACATCCGCCCCTTCTTTTTTGCCGATATCAATGTAATTGAGGATGGTTTCCAGCTGTCCATGCGACACCTGCGCGCCCATCTGCGTCACGTTATCTAGCGGGTTACCGCTACGGATCGACTCCACGCGGCGAATGGCCCGTTCCATAAAGCGCTCATAGATGGACTCCTGCACCAGCGCGCGGCTTGGACAGGTGCAGACTTCGCCCTGGTTAAAGGCAAACAGCGCAAACCCTTCCAGCGCTTTATCGAAGAAGGCGTCCTCTTCCGCCATTACGTCCTCGAAGAAGATGTTTGGGGATTTTCCGCCCAGCTCCAGCGTCACCGGAATGATGTTCTGGGTGGCGTACTGCATGATCTGCTGACCCACTTCCGTCGAGCCGGTAAACGCCACTTTGGCGATGCGTTTTGAGGTCGCCAGATATTCCCCAATCTCCCCCCCGGCCCCGTTGACCACGTTAATCACACCCGGGGGCAGCAGGTCACCGATAATGTCCATCAGCAGCAGTACTGAAAGCGGCGTTAAGCGGGCCGGTTTCAGGACAATGCAGTTCCCGGCCGCCAGCGCGGGCGCCATTTTCCAGCTCGCCATCAACAACGGGAAGTTCCACGGGATAATCTGCCCCACCACGCCCAGCGGCTCGTGGAAGTGATACGCCACGGTGTCGCTATCGACTTCACTGATTCCTCCCTCCTGAGCACGAATACAGGAGGCAAAATAGCGGAAGTGGTCAATCGCCAGCGGCACATCGGCCGCCATCGTTTCACGGATCGGCTTGCCGTTATCCCAGGTTTCTGCCGTCGCCAGCAGCTCAAGATTTTGCTCCATCCGGTCGGCAATTTTGAACAGGATCGCCGCCCTGTCCTGCACGGAAGTCTGTCCCCATTTATCTTTGGCTTTATGCGCCGCATCCAGCGCCAGATCGATATCGCGCTTGCCTGAGCTGGCTATCTCACACAGCGGCTGGCCGGTGACGGGGGTCAGGTTGGAATAGTATTCGCCGTCGACGGGTGCCACCCAGTCGCCGCCAATAAAGTTGTCATAACGGGGTTTTAGCTTGAGAGGGAAACCGTACTCGCCTGGCTGAATGCGTGAAGAGGGAGGATTGTTTGTCATGACCGTCTCCTTGCTGTTGGTGTACAACAAGGGTAGTACCGGCTGGTGATTTTATCGCCAGCCGGGAGTGGTGTTTACGACAGGGGTCACGCTGTTTCTGGAAAGAGCAACGAATCCCGTAATAAATGGTCGTTACCGCGACGGCGGGTAAAACCGATGCGGTTGAAATATTCCAGGATCTGAATGGCAAGCTTTCGCCCCACGTTCAGACGATCGCGGAAATCAGCCGCACAGGTGGAGCCTCGCGCCTGATCCAGTTCGCGGATCAGACTGGCAAACGCGACGATACGATCGTTGCGGTAATAACGATCTTTCACGATCGCAACGATGAGCCCCTGCTGCGCGGCATGGCGCAATACCTGGCGCATCACCTGCTCGTCGGTATTCGTTTCACGGGCGAGATCGCGAACCCACCAGGGCTCATCGCCAAACAGAGGGGCCGCTTTTTGCCAGATTGCCTCTTGCTCTGCGGTGAACCCGGCTTTGTGTTCCGGCAGATGCAGCCAGCCGTGGTGGCTTTTGATCACGCCGCTTTCACGCATGTTTTCAATCAGCAACAGCACCAGCGCATCGTCTTCCATTGGCAGCGCCATACGACGCAGGCGCTCGCGCCCCGGGCCAGGTTCATCCTGATGCTGTTCATGGTAGGTGGCGAGCGTGTTTAACACCTTTCGCTGCCAGCACGCCGCAACCGGCGCGTTCAGCAGGTTATTACCGGCCTGGATAAATCCCGGCTGCTGGGTCAGCGGGAGGAGGCCTTCGTTGCTGAGCTGTCGTGCCCAGGCGAAGTCGGTCAGGTTCACCGCACCGCGTTCAAGATGCACCTCCAGCGCAGCCTTATCGTTACTGGCCTGCGCCAGTGCCGACAGCCACTGCAAATACTCCGGTTTACGCTTCCCGCGACGCGGCGGGTTGAGCGTCACCACCCGCGCCCCGGCCAGCGTTTCTCGCGCCGAAATATCACGCAGCACCAGACGGTCATTATCTGCCAGCCAGAGTGGCGTATCGAAAACCAGTTCAGCGAGATCGTTTTCCAACAGCGACACGCGCCCGGTGATATGGCTGGCCGCATGGTGGATATGCAGCGGCTGCCACTGACTGAGCGGGATATGCGTCTGCAGGGAGACAATCACCCGCTCAGACGGTTCTGGCGGCGCCTCAGACAGCAGCCAGTCGCCGCGGTTTAGCTGCGCTTTCTCCGCATCGCCGGCAATATTGAGGGCGATACGCTGCCCGGCATGGGCATGATCAACGGGCTGGTTTTGTGCATGCAACCCGCGCACCCGCATCGGCTTGTTAATACCCGTCAGCCATACGGTATCGCCCACCTTCACTTCCCCACTCAGGGCAGTACCGGTCACCACCAGACCCGCACCTTTAACGGTAAACGCCCTGTCAATGGCCAGACGAAAGCGATGATGGCTGGCATGTTCCCGCGACGAAAGCTGCTGCAAATGGTGGCGAAGTGCGTCGATCCCGCGCCCTTCTGTGGCGACTGTTTCAAACAGCGCAGCATCGGTAAAGCCATATTCGCGCAACGTGGCCTGCACCGCCTCGCGCACCTCGTTAATACGCGTCGCGTCCACACGATCGGCTTTGGTCAGCGCCACGGTTAGCTGTGGGTTGCCCGTCAACTGCAGGATCGCCAGGTGTTCACGCGTTTGCGCCATAACGCCGTCATCACAGGCCACCACCAGCAGGGCATGGTCAATACCTCCGACCCCCGCCAGCATGTTGGAAAGAAACTTTTCGTGTCCGGGGACGTCAATAAAGCCCAGCACGCGGCCATCGGGCTGCGGCCAGTAGGCATAACCCAGATCGATGGTCATACCGCGCTTTTTCTCTTCCGGCAGGCGATCGGCATTCACGCCCGTGATGGCCTGCAACAAGGTGGTTTTTCCGTGGTCAACATGACCGGCGGTGGCAATAATCATTTCAACAGCATCTCCAGAAATCGCTCTTCATCTTCAAGACAGCGTAGATCCAGCCACATTCGGCCATCGTAAATTCGCCCGATAACCGGCGTAGGCAGAGCACGCCAGCGCGCAGAGAGCGCATCAAGCCTGCTGCCGCGGCCATCGCGCGGGGTGAAGGTCAGGGCCGCGCTGGGCAGCCGATCCACTGGTAACGAGCCACTGCCAATTTGCGACTGGCAGGACTCAATGCGCACGTCGAAATCGGCGTAATGCGACGCGACATTGGGCAACAGTAACTCGGCCTGCGCGCGAATCGAGGCGGCATCACGCGTTAACAGACGCAGCGTTGGCAGGCGTTCCGCCAGTTTCTCCGGGTGGAGATAGAGCCGCAGCGTCGCGTCCAGCGCGGCAAGCGTCATTTTATCGGCACGCAGGGCGCGCTTCAGCGGATGCTGCTGCAGTTTCGCAATCAATTCACGCTTACCGACGATGATCCCGGCCTGCGGCCCGCCCAGCAGCTTATCACCGGAAAAACTGACCAGGCTAACGCCCGCCGCAATCATCTCCTGCACCATCGGCTCTTTCGGCAGACCATACTGGCTCAGATCCACCAGCGAGCCGCTGCCGAGATCGGCAACGACCGGCACATTCAGCTCCTGGCCTATCGCCGCCAGCTCGGCCTCTTCAACGGCTTTAGTGAACCCTTCGATATGATAATTACTGGTGTGGACCTTCATCAGCAGGGCGGTGTTTTCATTCACCGCCGCACGGTAATCTTTCGCATGGGTCCGGTTAGTGGTACCCACTTCATGCAGGGTACAGCCCGCCTGGCGCATCACGTCCGGGATGCGAAACGCGCCGCCAATCTCCACCAGTTCGCCGCGCGAGACGACCACCTCTTTGCCGCTGGCGGTCGCTGCCAGCATCAACAGGACCGCCGCCGCGTTGTTATTCACAATGCAGGCATCTTCAGCACCGGTGAGCTGGCAAAGCAGATCCGCCAGGGCCCGATCACGATGCCCGCGTCCTGCACCGTCGAGATCGTACTCCAGCGTGACAGGCGAACGCATGGCCTGCGTTACGGCATCTACCGCCTCTTCCGCCTGCTGCGCACGCCCGAGATTGGTATGCAGGACTGTCCCCGTCAGGTTAATCACCGGGCGCAACGCGCTTTGCCCTTTCTCAACCAGCCTCTGTTCCAGCTCCTGCTCCCACGCCACGCACCAGCCGGGCAAGGCATTTTCTGCCTGAATATGGCGCCGGGCCTCGTCCTGAAGCAGACGTAACATCTCAACCGTCGCGGTATGGCCGAACCGCTCGACAGCGGAATGAATAAGGGGTTCTCGAAGGAGTCGGTCGGTAGCGGGGATCTGGCTGTACAGGGAGTGATGAGTAGTCATGAAAGAGCCTGGCGAGTAAATATCATCCCCCCTCCCGACGGGAGAGGGAGTTAACATGTGGAGGGATTGTACCGCCTCCTGACGCGAAGTGTTATAACCCGCGTCAAGCCTTTGGCGGTTCGGTACGGGCGAAGCTCTCGCGCTGGAAGAGCGTTTCGGCGAGCTTCACCAGCAGCGGACGGTCGACGCACCAGCCAGGGGAGACGCGACGAAAGTTGAGATAACCAATGGCGCAGGCGATAGCGATCGTCGCCAGATTCAGGCTATCCGTTGCTATTTTGCCCTCCTGGATGAGCTGCTCGCACCTGTCCAGGCTGCGGCTGATTTTCTCACGCTGGCGCAGCAGCTCCGTTTCCGACTGCTGAGCAACGGGCCTTGCCTGCTCGCGCACGGAAGTTAACGCCGCATCCATGATGCCATCGGCCAGCGCTTCAATTTGCTTCACTGCCAGGGCCGCCTTCGGATCTGCCGGTAACATGGCTGGCGCAACGCCGAGCAGCTCGATGTACTCAGCGATAATCGGGGAATCAAACCAGTATTCGCCCTCGTCCGTTACCAGCGCCGGGACTTTCCCCAGCGGGTTGTACTGCGCAACGCCGTTTTCGGCGTGGTACGGCTGTTCATTAACGAATTCAAATTCAATCCCTTTCTCCAGCAGGAGAATCGAGATCTTTCGCACGAAGGGACTGGTGTAGCTGCCGATGAGTTTCATTGCCTGATCCTTGATGCCAGAAAAAGTCAGTATGGATCAAGCGCTGAAAAAAGGGCAGGTATGCATGTCGCATTCCTGCCCGGCGAGGATTAATGATCAAGATAGAGATAGTGCATCCAGCTGGTCATGCGCAGCAGGACTTTACGCATCACCGAGACGTGCGCGAAATGGTCGGAATAGACCGCCACCTGCGCGTAAATACCGTCCGGCAACGCATCAACGTCGGCGTTAGGCTCCAGTTCTATCAGCGCCTGCACGCCATCCGTTCCCGGTGTAACCGTTAGCGATTGCAGCGCCCCCTGCGCCTGATATGAGCCCCCTGGCACCACCGGCAGAATGCTGGTGAGCTTGCCGGAGAAGACCTGCCCCGGCAGAGCGTTAAACACCACTTCCGCTTCATCGCCCGGCTTCAGACGCAGCAGCGAGTTCTGACGGAACTGGGCCACAATCTGGCGTTTCTGTTCAGGAATAAAGACCATGACCGGGCGCAGCGGCAGCGCGGCGGCATACGTTCCCGGGCGAATCAACACCTGGGTGATGTAGCCATTACTCGGCGCACGTACCACGGTCTGATCCAGGTTGTATTTGGCTTCGGCCAGCTGGGCGCGTAAAGAGGCAATCTGCGACTGTTCGCCGTTCACCATGCTGTCTAACTGGCTTTTGATCTGCGTCTGTTCCGCCACTGAGCCTTTTACCAGCGCGTCCTGAGCCAGATAGTTCTGCCGCGCGTTGTCGATATCGCTCTCAGAGAACGGGTTTACCTTCGCCTGGCTGCCTTTGAGATAGCGCTGGTAATCTTTATACAGACGGTCCCGCTCGGCGGACACGCGCGTGGTGTTGGCTACTGCTTCAGACAACTGCGCTTTGAGCACGTCGATATTGTGCGTCGCGGTCACCAGGTCGGCCTGCAGTCTGTCGACCCGGGCCTGATAGCGGCCCGGGTCAAGTTTAAATAACACTTCGCCTTTTTTAATAAGCTGGTTATTTTTATCAGTGACTTCGCTGACCACGCCGGTCACCTGCGGCGTAATTGGGATTGAAATAACTGCTTTTTGCGCCGTAAACGTATACGGGTGGTTATAGTTCATTAATAAAATAAGGCCCGCCACAATAAATACCCCACCTAATGTGGCGGTGGCGAGCGTCCACTGGTTGACCGGAATACGGAATATTTTAAAAATCGCCTAGGCAAACGCCACGTAGGTCAAAATAATCAACAGATCCATAATTAGCGCTCCAGCGTTTTCGTATCAGCAGTGGGCTGTACCGCTGCCAGCTTTTGTTCTAATTCGGCCACGCGTTTGGCCAGCGCATCCATACCCGGCACCTCATCAGGTTTGGTGATGTGGTTTTGCATGCCCCAACCGCGATCTTCCCGGTACAGCGTGGCCCAGATCCACAGGAACGGCCAGATGGCATGGAGCGTAAACAGGCTAATCCAGCCCGCCGTGTGGATTGCATCGGCATGGGGATGATTACGCTTTTTGGCCATGTTATAGGGGATGTCATGAATGGCGATGATTCCGTAAAACAGAACCAGAAAAACAAAAATCAATACGCCCAGCGCAAAATAGTTGAGAAACATATTCTCCTCACTTAAACAACGTCAACTCATTAAATTAATAAAACAGTACGCAACCTAATTAATTTATTTTTAAACATAAAAGGTAGACTGGTTATTTCAGAGCCGGGGAGTATCGGTTTTTATAATATCTCCATGCAAGTTTATAAACGTGTCAAAATATATCCTGAATAATAATATACTTAACCTTACATTATGAGCGTAATCCACGTTTTCGCTTTTCGCCATACCACACATGAAAAGTGGTTTTTTAGCTTTGCGTGTTGCCCAGGACCATCGTGACGCTCATTCGTCAGGCAGAATTTGCCGCCGATCACAGCCGGAGAAATCCGCATAAAAATTTTTTGTGAATTAAATCACAACTCACAAACAAACTCGCGACAACTAAATGTGATACACCTCACAAAAACAGGGGTGTTTTGCCGATTTTCTCAACATTGTGTTTTTTTTAGACTGTGGTTTTGTGATTCAGATCACCTCATTTCCCGCCACACCCCCTGCATTTACGTGATTGTGATCACACAATTTTTCGCTGTCTGGACAGTTGAACGATTCAGTGCCAGATTTCACAGCATCAGAACAGGGCCCGGCTACCTCTGCCGCCTCATTAACAATAAACCTCGGGCCGCAAGCCTAAGCGTAAACAGAAGAAGGGGTGTTTTATGTCATCCGATTTCAAGATCAAAGTTCAAAGCTTTGGTCGTTTCCTCAGCAATATGGTGATGCCAAATATCGGCGCGTTTATCGCGTGGGGTATCATCACTGCATTATTCATTCCGACAGGGTGGTTGCCTAACGAAACGCTGGCGAAACTTGTTGGCCCAATGATTACTTACCTGCTGCCGCTGCTCATCGGTTATACCGGTGGTCGTCTGGTGGGCGGTGACCGTGGTGGCGTAGTGGGTGCCATCACAACCATGGGTGTTATCGTCGGTGCGGATATGCCGATGTTTCTCGGTGCGATGATCGCCGGTCCTCTGGGTGGCTGGGCGATTAAGAAATTCGACGTTTGGGTTGATGGCAAAATCAAATCCGGCTTCGAGATGCTGGTGAACAACTTCTCTGCGGGCATCATCGGGATGATCCTCGCGATTCTGGCGTTCCTCGGCATTGGCCCGGCAGTTGAAGTCCTGTCCAAGATTCTGGCGGCGGGCGTTAACTTCATGGTGGCGCACGACATGCTGCCGCTGGCGTCTATCTTTGTTGAACCGGCGAAAATCCTGTTCCTGAACAACGCCATCAACCACGGTATCTTCTCACCGCTGGGTATTCAGCAGTCTCATGACCTCGGCAAGTCCATCTTCTTCCTGATTGAAGCGAACCCGGGTCCGGGTATGGGCGTTCTGCTGGCGTACATGTTCTTTGGTCGCGGCAGCGCGAAGCAGTCTGCTGGCGGTGCAGCTATCATTCACTTCCTGGGTGGTATTCACGAAATTTACTTCCCGTACGTGCTGATGAACCCACGTCTGATCCTGGCCGTTATCCTCGGCGGTATGACCGGTGTGTTCACTCTGAGCGTGCTGAACGGTGGTCTGGTTTCTCCGGCGTCTCCGGGCTCTATCCTGGCGGTACTGGCAATGACGCCGAAAGGTGCCTATTTTGCTAACATCGCGGCTATCTGTGCGGCAATGGCGGTCTCCTTCGTGGTCGCTTCTATCCTGCTGAAAACCAGCAAAGTGAAAGAAGATGACGATATCGAAGCGGCCACCCGTCGTATGCACGACATGAAAGCCGAGTCCAAAGGCGCAACGCCGCTGTCAGCGGGTGATGTTTCTAACGACCTGAGCCACGTGCGTAAAATCATCGTTGCCTGTGATGCCGGTATGGGTTCCAGCGCAATGGGTGCCGGCGTGCTGCGTAAGAAAGTGCAGGATGCGGGCCTGACCAATATCTCAGTGACCAACAGCGCCATTAACAGCCTGCCACCGGATGTTGACCTGGTGATTACGCACCGTGACCTGACCGAACGTGCCATGCGCCAGGTACCGCAGGCACAGCATATTTCGCTGACCAACTTCCTCGACAGCGGCCTGTACACCAGCCTGACTGAACGTCTGGTGGCCGCACAGCGTCACGAAGACAACGAAGTGAAAGTGCGAACCAGCCTGCAGGACAGCTTTGACGAGAGCAATGCTCACCTGTTTAAGCTGGGCGCGGAGAACATCTTCCTCGGCCGTACCGCGAGCACCAAAGAAGAGGCAATTCGCTTTGCCGGTGAGCAGCTGGTGAAAGACGGCTACGTTCAGCCTGAATATGTCGACGCGATGCTGGAACGCGAAAAACTGACGCCAACCTACCTGGGCGAATCCATCGCGGTGCCGCACGGTACGGTGGAAGCGAAAGACCGCGTGCTCAAAACCGGCGTGGTGTTCTGCCAGTATCCTGATGGCGTGCGCTTCGGTGAAGAAGAAGACGACATCGCCCGTCTGGTGATTGGTATCGCCGCTCGCAATAACGAGCACATCCAGGTGATTACCAGCCTGACCAACGCGCTGGATGATGAGTCCGTCATCGAGCGTCTGGCACAGACTGAAAGCGTTGAAGAAGTGCTGGCACTCCTCAACAAATAACAGCGTATCTTCCCTCTCCCCTTTGGGGAGAGGGCTGGGGTGAGGGGTATTAGTACCTCACCCCAGCCCTCTCGGGTAAAAACATTGATAAAGGTTAACACTATGAAAGCATTACATTTTGGCGCAGGTAATATCGGTCGTGGCTTTATCGGCAAACTGCTGGCAGACGCGGGCATTACGCTGACATTCGCCGATGTGAATCAGGTCGTTCTGGATGCCCTGAATGCCCGTCATAGCTACCAGGTACACGTGGTGGGAGAAAACGAGCAGGTTGAAACGGTCTCTGGCGTCAACGCGGTAAGCAGCATTGGCGACGATGTTATCGACCTCATCGCCAGCGTTGACCTGGTGACCACCGCGGTGGGCCCGGTGGTACTTGAGCGCATCGCGCCTGCGGTCGCAAAAGGTCTGGCAAAACGTAAAGCGCAGGGCATCGATACCCCGCTGAACATCATTGCCTGTGAAAATATGGTGCGTGGCACCACGCAGCTGAAAGGCCACGTTCTGGCCGCCGTTGCGGACGAAGACAAAGCCTGGGTTGAAGCGCACGTTGGCTTCGTGGATTCCGCCGTTGACCGTATCGTTCCGCCGTCAGAATCTGCAACTAACGACCCGCTGGAAGTCACGGTAGAAACTTTCAGCGAGTGGATCGTGGACAAAACCCAATTTAAAGGCGCGCTGCCGACCATTCCAGGTATGGAATTAACGGATAACCTGATGGCATTTGTGGAACGTAAACTCTTCACGCTGAACACAGGTCATGCTATAACCGCGTACCTCGGAAAATTGGCCGGTCATCAGACTATTCGTGATGCGATCCTCGACGAGAAGATCCGCGCGGTGGTAAAAGGGGCAATGGAAGAGAGCGGCGCGGTGCTGATCAAACGCTACGGTTTTGATGCTGATAAACACGCAGCATATATCCAGAAAATCCTCGGTCGTTTTGAAAACCCGTATCTGAAAGATGACGTTGAGCGCGTGGGCCGCCAGCCATTGCGTAAGCTGAGCGCGGGCGATCGCCTGATTAAGCCGCTGCTGGGTACGCTGGAATACGGCCTGCCGCACGCCAACCTGGTGAAAGGGATTGCCGCCGCGATGCACTACCGCAGCGAGCAGGATCCGCAGGCGCAGGAGCTGGCTCAGCTGATTGATGACCAGGGCGCACAGGCTGCGCTGGCGCAGATTTCCGGTCTGGACGCCAACAGCGACGTGGTTGCGGAGGCGGTTAACGCATATAACGCAACCAAATGATGCACAGTGAGGCGCAGGTGATCCTGCGCCCTGATTACAGATTGTCAGATATGCAGGCAATAATGGAACAAACCCAGGCCTTTGAAAATCGTGTGCTTGAGCGTCTGAATGCTGGCAAAACCGTACGAAGTTTCCTGATTACCGCCGTCGAGTTGTTAACCGAGGCGGTGAATATCCTGGTACTTCAGGTGTTTCGCAAAGACGACTACGCGGTAAAATATGCTGTAGAACCGTTACTGGACGGCGACGGACCGCTGGGCGATTTATCCGTGCGTCTGAAGTTGATTTATGGTCTTGGCGTGCTGAACCGGCAAGAGTATGAAGATGCGGAGCTGTTGATGGCGCTGCGCGAAGAGCTCAATCATGACGGTAATGAGTACACCTTTACCGATGACGAGATCCTTGGCCCCTTCGGCGAGCTGCATTGCGTTACCGCGCTCCCCCCTGCCCCCCATTTTGATAACAGCGACCCGGAACTGTACGCCATGCAAAAGCTGCGTTATCAACAGGTTGTCCGTTCCACGATGGTTCTTTCCCTGACTGAGCTGATTTCCCGAATCAGCTTAAAAAAAGCGTTTCAGAAGTAAGCCTGCTCACATTGGTGTATCCTTCCCTCTAAATTCCCCGTTTTCAGAGTTATTTGTCATGAAAGAAGTCGAAAAGAACGAAATTAAACGCCTGAGCGACCGCCTGGATCTGATCCGCCATCAGATGGCCGGTCTCTCGCTGGTAGACTCCGCCGAGAAGTACGCCGAGCTTGAGAAAGAGACCGCGAAGCTGGAAGCGGAGATCGAGCGCCTGCGCGAAGTGAAAAGCCAGAAGCTGAGTAAAGAAGCGCAGAAGCTGATGAATATGCCGCACCGCCGCGCCATTACCAAAAAAGAGCAGGCCGATATGGGCAAGCTGAAGAAAAGCGTACGGGGTCTGGTGGTGGTCCACCCGATGACCGAGCTTGGCCGCGAGATGGGCCTGAAAGAGATGACGGGTTTTTGTAAGACGGCGTTCTGATCGGTCTCCCCTGCCGCAGCGGCAGGGGAACACTCAGTTGTAAATCAGGTTAAACGTGGCCATCGCATCCGCTTTTCCCGCCGTCACGTTCTCTTCTGTCTGAATATAATGCGCATCAAACCAGAAGGTCTGCGTCTGGTTATCTCCCACCTGCCCAAGCGCCGACACCTGCGGGGTGTTCCACGGCACCACCTGCCCCTGAACCGAGCCGGTATTGTCGCCATAAAGCAGTTCGATCCCGACGCCGCTGGCGCTGTCCTGCTGCTTCGTTAACGCCAGCGCCCGATCGTTGCCCGGCGTGGTATCGCCGAAAAAGCCCATCTTCACCGTCGTGTTATTTTCACAGGTCACCGGAATGCTGAAGCGTCCGCCACCGGCGCGGGAGCCTGTGCCGTGAAATTCACGCTGGCTTACGGTTCCCATCGGCACCAGAATGCTGCGGGAACCAACGGAACAGCTGGTATGCCTGACCGTGAAGCTGGCGAGACGGATCTGCACCGGTGTCGCGACGCTGGTCGCGCTGGCTTTGTTTTCTCCCGCCTGTAATATCAGCGATCCGACGTTTTGCTCCTGGGAGTTGGCGTTATCATCAGGCATGGCGCTGGACGTCGGTATTTTGTAAAACACCACCCAGAACTGCATCTTATAGGTTGAGGCGCTGGCAAAAGCAGGATTCTGTGAGGCGTCGCAGATACGGCGTGACTCGTTGCCGTCCACCGGGCTGGTGCCGTCAATATACCGCACGGCATCCGCACCACAGTACTGCTGCTCGCGGAACCCGAGCGCGTAGCCGATGCCTTCAATCTGGGTTTTGTAGACGTGCCGCGACGCACCGTCTTCCCCCACCACGGTGCCGACGGGATTATCCATCTCGACAAATCCGATACTTCGCCAGGCGTCATTTCCGCCATCGCAGCTGTAAAAATCCGCCCCGGTAGACTGTATCGGCGCGGAAACCGGCGTCCAGTCCGCTGTGCCAGGAGCATATCCAATGGCGTAGGGTACCTGGACAACCCACTGATTGCGCGTGGTGTGGCAGGGCGAGGCCTGAGCGTGCGCATGAAAACTCAGCATGCCAAAAAGAGAAAGTAGACTGAGGTAGAAAACCCATTGAATAAAGTGACGCATAATATTCCTCTAGTGGCACTCAAGAGACAGCGTAGCGATGCCGGGAGCCATATGAACCGCCCCCAGTTTGAACGGCGTCTGGCACTGACGCGGCTCTCCGTCTTCATACCAGGTTACGCGCAGCGTGCCGCGCTCCGGTACTCCGCTCAGGTAAGCCTGACCGCCGTCAGCCACCATGCTTCGGTTGGCTGAACGACGTTTTTGCTCCACCACCTCGGCCTGGGCGCCAAATGGCAATGGCTCGCCGTGGTATCGCAGGGAGAACAGCACGCGATAGCCAATGTGCGTTGCGTAATTAGCAAGCACCACCGCGCCGCTGGTGGGAACGAGCGTCAGACCGCTCTGCTCAACGTCGACGTTTTCGCCAAGCGTCGCCGTATCAAGATTGACGGTATTCTTACGATAGGCCGAAAGCGCGGGCATAACCGCGTAGCCGCGACTGTCGGTATGGATGCCGCTGTAGCCCTCCGGCTCAACGTTCGCCGCGCCAGGCACGCGCAGCAGGGCGACGCTATCGCCCAGCGGCTGGCTGAGCGTGACGCCATACTGCGTGGCGATAACGCCCCCGGCGAGGCCGAGACTGGCATTATCGCCGTTTCGGCTGCGATCATAACCGAGGCTTACGTTGCCGTAGCCGCCGTTATATTGCAGCGCCAGACTGGTGCTGTCGGCTTGTCCCTCGCTGGCTTTACTCTGCTGAACGCTATAGTTGAGGTTGCGGTTCGCCAGCGCGCTGCCGTTGAGTGACACCTGCTGCGTGGACATCCCACGGTTATTTTTATTGATGAAGTAACTCACCGAGCTGTCCGGTAGCCAGTTACCGAGCGGAATATTGATATTAAACGACACGGTGCGATCGGGATGTTGCTCACGTGCTGAGTCGGTATAGTCATACCCCGCTCCCCATGAAATGCCCCGCCAGCTGGTGTACCAGCCAAGGTGTATGGTTTTATCCTGCCCGGAGGTGTGCCAGTAATCCTGCATCCACGCCGAAACGCTAAGACTGCCGAACTGCCCCAGCGTCTGTGAGAAGGTTATTTGCGAGCGGCTACGGCGGTTATTGAGCCGTAACTGCTGGCTGTCAGACTGATTCAGCTCGCTAAACTCATAAAAATTGCGCGAAGCATAACGATAGCTCGCCAGATTGAAGGCGGTGCCGGTGGTATTAAAATCCTTCTGATACTGAACGCGCCACGCCTGCCCTATTACGCTTTTGCCGTCAGATAAACGGCTTTTTGCCAGCGTATCGTCAACGCCCAGCGAGCCGAACGCGCCAAACCCTCTGCCCACGCCAATGGCGCCGGCCTGGTAGTTATTCGCGGTACGAAAGCCGCCGTATACCGTCATACTGGAGAACAAGCCGTAGAAAAAAGCGCCTTCAACAAAGTCCGGCGACCGGGCATCGCTGGAGCCGGAGTGAAAGCGTCCGGCGTTGAGGCTGTATTTCAGGCTGCCCTGGCGCCGCATAAACGGTACCGCAGAATAAGGCTGGGTAAATACGCGTTTCGAGCCGTCGCTTTCCGTGATGGTCACTTGCAAATCGCCGCTTTGCGCGCCGGGGAACAGATCGTTAATAACAAACGGCCCGGCGGCAACCCAGGTTTCATAAATGACATAGCCATTTTGCGAAACAGAAACCCTGGCATAGCTGTGCGCGACGCCGCGAATTGTCGGCGCGAAGCCGCGCTGGCTGTCGGGTAACATACTCTCGCTGGATGAGAGCTGAACCCCGCGAAACGCCACGCTATCGAACAGGTCGCCGGCAGTCCAGGCATCGCCGATCCGCAGTTGGCTGTTCAGGCTGCGAATATCCCTGCTCAGCCAGCTGCTTTGTGACTGAAAACGATTGCCGCCCGCGTTGCTGTAACTCCAGGCCGACGTATTACGCAGCCGCCACGGTCCCAGGTTTACGCCGTTACGCAGGCTAAGGTAGCTTGACGTCGTGTCGCCGTTTTGATGATGAGCCTGCCCCCCCGTGAGGCTGTAATCAACAAATGCCGCCGGAATACCATCATCCCACTGCGAGGGGGGCACATAGCCACGGCTGCGGTGCGTCATCGCCGCCTGCGGCAGGCTGAGAAACAGGCGCTGCTGGTTAAAATCATAGGAGGTCCGCGCCGCCGGGATAAAATCGGCGATATGCGTGAAGGTCTCTCCCTCCTGCAACCGGGAAAGCGCCGGGATCGCCCCCACATTCACCCCGAGCGTCTCCAGCAGCGGCACGCTAAACACGGGCTGCAGGCTGCCTTTCTCATTGACGAAAGTAATCTCCTGATGCCGTTCCTCGCGTCCGTTAACCTCAATCGTTACGAGCCACGTGCCGGGCATCTGCCCGCCCTTTTCGGAGAAATAGTGCAGATCCGCCGTTTTCTGTTCGGCAGAAGAAAGCTCCAGCGCGGCGGGATCAAAATAATCCTCGGCCCATCCTGTACGGCTGAAGCTGAGCAGCAGCACCGAAAGTGGCGCATAACGAAACAGGCGAGAAGGCATGGTTTAAAGAGGCTGCGACCGGGTCGCGGTAATAGCGCCAAAATCATTAATAGCCGACCAGGTAACGCTGCCGGAGGTTGCCACAGGCCATTCGCGGGTTTCGCCTGGGCCGATCATGCCCGGTTGCTCAATGTTGTGCCCCGAGACGCTGAGGCGATAAAAAGAGACGTAGTACGGCGTCGGGTTGGTGGCCTCAAGCCCTTTCTGCGTCGTTGAGAACCTCACCTTTTGCCAGGCGGTTGCAGCATCGCCTTTCAGGTTTTCAGGGCGGTAGAAAATTTTAAATTTCGATTTAACGTTAATTTGTAATTCGTTGCTGCTCTCTTTTGGCTTTGGCGCAATGGCCTTAATATCGAGCCAAAATACGGATTCACGATCTGCGGGCAGCGGCGCGCCGGTATATTGAATACGAAGCGTATTGGTCTGATCCGGATCAAGCCTGAATAGTGGCGGCGTGACGATAAATGGCGCGGCGCGGTTTTTCCCTTCAGCGTCATTCTCAACCCACGACTGAATCAAATAGGGAACTGCACTTTCCATATTAGATACAGAAAATGCCACCTCCTTACTGTTTTGCGGGTATACGATCCGTGTTCCCCCCATTACTACGCCTGCGGAAACTGACGCAGAGCTAATCATTAATGCAGTGAGCATAATATACGACAAACGTTTCATCTCTATTATCTCTGGAGGTGGCTAAAAATAATCAGTTATAAACCATCAGGAAATTGGACACAGCGTTGACATCACCCGCTTTGATTTCCGTTCCATCTTTGTCCAGTGCGGCAAAGAACGTTAATTCTGCATTGCCTTGAGCATCTGGTGCGGTGGTTTTTGAAACCGTACCCGGCTTAATAACCGTGCTGCGATCGCTGTTATAAAGCTTCACCCCGACGCCCGTCGCCATACCCGTGCCTGGCGTAACCTGCAACAGCGAGTCATCAACCGCATCTTTATTCCCGTCAAACAGCACCGCCACAGATTTAACCGTTTCCGGGCATTTTTCGACGTTGATTTTGAACTCACGCGGCGTTGTTTCAACGTGTTCATCGAAGTAGCTTTTCGCCCACGCCCCAAGATCTACCGTTCTGGTTTTTGATGCCGTAGTAATGTTACAGGAAATAAGGGTAATCTTGCCGGTGAAGTTGATTGTACCGCCTGTGCTCTGTGTACCTGCGTCTGTATTCATGCTAGTATTAACGCCTGAATTACTGCTTGCCAGCACCGCCTGAGAAGATAACAGAAACCCCGCCGTGGCAAATGCCAGCGCCACATTTTTGATTTTCATTAGGAACACTTTCCCCTCTGTAAATTAAACAGATATTGATTTGTTGTACCAGGTACAATAATTTCCATAAGGATTTTAAAACCGTCACCCAAAGGGTACTAACAGAATTGGTGACGCGACCTCAAAGAATAAATCAGGGTCCATCCCAGCGTGACAATCCGTATATTTTCTGCAAACCCTTCCGCTATATCCTACAGTTTTGGAAAATCCGCCAGGCCGCAAATAACAATGATTAGTTTGTGGTTAAAATTTAATTCAGCATCTTCTGTAACGTTGTATCTGAATAAATAGTAAATCAAATGTCCTTTAACGTCTACGCACTTAAAAGCGCTCAGCAGGCCTGTTTCACATTTCATATTTAACAGCCAGATAACATATTTAACGCATTTCCACAGCCCTGAGAATTATTAACTACCTCCTAATACCGAAGCTAAATTATTTTACTTACACAACTGATCATTGTTTGATCAATTTTTTTAAGAATATTATTAGAAGAAATTATTAGCATCGTCCGAAAAACATCGTTTTTATACTGGCCAGGTGCGCTTATAAAGGATATTTTATCATTGATCAGCAAATGATCGTTTGTAATAAGCTGTTAAATCCTATATGTGAAATTTACCTTAAATGTAATTTTTTGCTAAACATGATATTCCGCATTTTTACCTAAAAAAATTTTTTATTTTTAGGTAAAAAATCACACCATTAACACGCAAGACACCCAACGCAAACCAGAATAAAACATAAACCCCTCCCATAGTTAACATAATTGCGGTACTTGCTTCTCTTTATCCCCTTCTCAAGGCACCGCGCCTGACTGAATGACACGATTTTGACCCAGTTCCTGCTCACCCCTGAACATCGTGGATTTGGTCCTACCAATGAGTTTTAAAGCTATCCTTCGTTCACAGTTTCAATGATTCACGTCACAAATATATTGCCGAATAGCAACAGTTGATTAACCATTCATTGTCATTACCCCTACAACACAATATTGGCAGGACCACTTTTACACAGACTGTGACGCAGAGATGAGCGGAGACTCACCCGCAGCATAGGCTGTCTGGTCCCCAGGAGACCTGCATGAGCCTCTGGCAACAAAACTACGACCCGGCCGGAAATATCTGGCTGTCTAGCCTGATCGCATCGCTGCCGATCCTGTTCTTCTTCTTTGCGCTGATTAAGCTCAAGCTGAAGGGCTACCTCGCCGCGACGTACACCGTCGCCATCGCGCTGCTGGTGGCGCTGTTCTTCTACAAAATGCCGATCGATCGCGCGCTGGCATCCGTTGTCTACGGTTTCTTCTATGGCCTGTGGCCGATTGCGTGGATCATCATTGCCGCAGTCTTCGTCTATAAAATCTCAGTCAAAACCGGGCAGTTCGACATCATTCGCTCGTCGATTCTCTCCATCACGCCGGACCAGCGCCTGCAGATGCTGATTGTCGGCTTCTCCTTCGGGGCGTTTCTGGAAGGGGCGGCAGGGTTTGGTGCGCCGGTGGCAATCACCGCCGCGCTGCTGGTGGGGCTGGGCTTTAACCCGCTCTATGCCGCCGGTCTTTGCCTGATCGTCAACACCGCGCCGGTGGCGTTTGGTGCGATGGGTATTCCGATTCTGGTCGCAGGCCAGGTGACTGGCCTGGACAGCTTCGAGATTGGTCAGATGGTTGGCCGCCAGTTGCCGTTCCTGACCATTATCGTGCTGTTCTGGATCATGGCGATTATGGACGGCTGGCGCGGCGTGAAGGAGACCTGGCCTGCGGTGATGGTGGCGGGCGGTTCGTTCGCGATTGCCCAGTATCTCAGCTCGAACTTCCTTGGCCCGGAGCTGCCGGACATTATCTCTTCCCTGGTGTCGCTGGTCTGTCTGACGCTGTTCCTGAAACGCTGGCAGCCTGTGCGCATCTTCCGCTTTGCCGATATGGGCGCGTCGCACGTGGATCAGACGCTCGCCCGCACGGGCTATACCGCCGGGCAGATCGTTCGCGCCTGGTCACCGTTCCTGTTCCTGACCGCCACGGTAACGCTGTGGAGCATCCCGCCGTTTAAGGCCCTGTTTGCCCCGGGCGGTGCGCTGTACGACATGGTGATTAACATCTCCGTGCCGTTCCTCGACAAGATGGTCGCCCGTATGCCGCCAGTGGTGCACGACGCCACGCCGTACGCGGCAGTGTTTAAGTTTGACTGGTTCTCCGCCACCGGCACGGCCATCCTGTTTGCCGCACTCCTTTCTGTGGTGTGGCTGCGCATGAAGCCGGCCGCCGCGGTACAGACCTTTGCGGCGACCATTAAAGAATTGATGCTGCCGATCTACTCCATCGGCATGGTGCTGGCGTTCGCGTTTATCTCAAACTACTCTGGCCTGTCATCAACGCTGGCACTGGCGCTGGCCCATACCGGCCACGCCTTCACCTTCTTCTCGCCGTTCCTCGGCTGGCTGGGGGTGTTCCTGACCGGTTCAGATACCTCGTCTAACGCCCTGTTCGCCGCCCTGCAGGCGACGGCGGCTCAGCAGATTGGCGTCTCTGACGTGCTGCTGGTGGCCGCGAATACCACCGGCGGCGTGACCGGGAAGATGATCTCTCCGCAGTCCATCGCCATTGCCTGTGCGGCAGTAGGGCTGGTGGGTAAAGAGTCCGACCTGTTCCGTTTTACAGTGAAACACAGCCTGATATTCACCTGCATGGTCGGGGTGATCACCACCCTGCAGGCCTATGTCTTAACCTGGATGATCCCATGATAGTCATGCCCAGACGCCTGTCCGACGAGATTGCCTCTCGCGTGCGGGCGCTGATTGAAGAACAACAGCTGGAAGCGGGCATGAAATTGCCCGCCGAACGTCAACTCGCCGCTCAGCTTGGCGTGTCGCGCAATTCCCTGCGTGAAGCGCTGGCGACGCTGGTCAGCGAAGGAGTACTGGTAAGCCGTCGCGGCGGCGGCACCTTTGTGCGCTGGCAACATGACGACTGGTCCGAGCAAAACATCGTCCAGCCGCTCAAAACCCTGATGGAGAATGACCCGGACTACAGCTTCGACATCCTCGAAGCCCGTCACGCCATCGAAACCAGTACCGCCTGGCATGCGGCCATGCGGGCAACCGAAGCCGACAAAGAGAAGCTCAGGGCCTGCTTCGACGCCACGCAAAGCAGCGACCCGGATATCGCTTCGCAGGCGGATGTCCGCTTTCACCTGGCGATTGCCGAGGCATCACACAACGTGGTGCTGCTCCAGACCATGCGCGGTTTTTTCGACCTGCTGCAATCCTCCGTGAAGCAGAGCCGCCAGCGCATGTATCTGGTCCCGCCGGTCTTTGCTCAACTGACCGAACAGCACGAGGCGGTGCTCAACGCCATTCTGGCCGGTGATGCCGAGGCCGCACGCAAGGCGATGATGGCGCATCTGGGCTTCGTCCACACCACCATTAAACGATTTGATGAAGATCAGGCCCGACAGGCGCGTATTACCCGTCTGCCTGGCGACAGTGATATATCCAGGGAGAACAAAGCATGATTATTTCAGCAGCCAGTGACTACCGCGCCGCGGCGCAGCGTATTTTGCCGCCGTTCCTGTTCCACTATATCGACGGCGGGGCCTATGCCGAATATACCCTGCGCCGTAACGTGGAAGATCTGTCGGAGGTGGCTCTGCGTCAGCGCGTGCTGAAGAATATGTCGGATCTGAGCCTTGAGACGAAACTGTTTAACGAAACGCTCTCCATGCCGGTAGCGCTTGCCCCGGTCGGGCTGTGTGGCATGTACGCCCGTCGCGGTGAAGTGCAGGCCGCAGCCGCGGCGGATGCCAAAGGCATCCCGTTTACCCTCTCCACCGTGTCTGTCTGCCCGATTGAAGAGGTCGCCCCGACCATCAAGCGCCCGATGTGGTTCCAGCTGTACGTCCTGCGCGATCGCGGCTTTATGCGTAACGCGCTGGAGCGCGCCAAAGCGGCGGGCTGTTCCACGCTGGTCTTTACCGTTGATATGCCCACCCCCGGCGCGCGCTACCGTGATGCCCACTCCGGCATGAGCGGCCCGAACGCTGCTATGCGTCGTTACTGGCAGGCGGTAACACATCCGCAGTGGGCGTGGGACGTGGGCCTGAATGGCCGTCCACACGATCTGGGTAACATCTCGGCTTATCTCGGTAAGCCTACCGGGCTGGAAGATTATATCGGCTGGCTGGCGAACAATTTCGATCCGTCCATCTCCTGGAAAGACCTGGAGTGGATCCGCGAATTCTGGGACGGCCCAATGGTGATCAAAGGGATCCTCGACCCGGACGACGCCCGCGACGCGGTGCGTTTTGGCGCAGACGGGATAGTGGTCTCGAACCACGGCGGACGTCAGCTTGATGGCGTGCTCTCATCCGCACGCGCCCTTCCGGCGATTGCCGATGCGGTTAAAGGCGACATCGCTATCCTCGCCGATAGCGGTATTCGTAACGGGCTGGACGTGGTGCGAATGATTGCGCTCGGCGCCGACAGCGTACTTCTGGGACGCGCTTATCTTTACGCGCTGGCCACCAGCGGCCAGGCAGGGGTAGCAAACCTGCTCAACCTGATTGAGAAAGAGATGAAGGTTGCAATGACTCTCACCGGGGCGAAAACAATCGGCGAGATCAGCAAGGATTCTCTGGTGCAGGAGCTGAGCAAGATCCCTGCGGCACTGGCACCGCTTACCCACGGAGACGCGGCCTGATCCCCTCCGCTTAACCTACCTTTCTCACGCGTCCGATCTCCTCCATCGGGCGCGTTTTTGTGTCGTAAATAACATCTAGATAACATATTAGATAAGAATATTTGACATCACCCGCCACACGCAATTGTATAGACAAGCAAATACAAGAACACAAAAACAACATCACATCAGAGAGGAGCGTATGGCCTATTCAGGTAAGGTGGATATTCAGCAGGTAATCGACGACAGTTCCTTTTCATGGTTTCACTGGCTACTCATTGTGCTGGGCTTTCTGGTGCTGGCAATCGATGGTTTCGATACAGCGGCAATGGGCTATATTGCCCCGACGCTCTCGGCAGAATGGGGGATCCACAAACAGGATCTGGGGCCGGTACTGAGTGCCGCGCTGCTGGGACTGTCGCTGGGTGCGCTGATCGCAGGTCCGGTATCGGACCGGATGGGCCGCAAGCGCGTGCTGGTCTTTTCGTGTTTATTCTTTGGTCTTGCAAGCCTGGGCGCCGCCTGGGCGCAAACCCTGAACACCCTGACGCTGTGGCGATTTCTCACCGGCCTGGGTTTGGGTGCGGCAATGCCTAACGCCATCACGCTGATCTCAGAGTTTGCCCCTAAGCGCTGTCGCGCCATGGCGATCAATACCATGTACTGCGGTTTTCCTCTGGGCGCGGCGGGGGGTGGGGCAATCTCCTCCTGGCTGATTCCTCACCACGGCTGGCGAAGCGTACTGCTGACCGGCGCAATTGCCCCGCTGATCCTGACGCTGCTGCTGGCGCTGTTTTTGCCGGAGTCGGTGAAGTTTCTGGTTCAGCGTGGAAGAGACGTGATGCAGATCCGCCGTATCGCCAGCCGCTTCGCCCGCGGCACGCTGGATGGCGTGACCGGCTTTTTCCTGGCGGAGGAGCGGGTCGCGTCTAAGAAAGGGAGCGTGGCACAGCTGTTTTCTATGCCCTGGCTGCCCGGCACCCTGATGCTGTGGGTGACCTACTTTATGGGGCTGGTGATTTATTACGTCCTGCTGAGCTGGATGCCGACGCTGATGCTGGGGATGGGTTATCCGCTGGCGGAATCTGCCTGGCTCACCTCGCTGTTCACCTTCGGCGGTACCGCAGGCATTCTTCTCGCCGGGTGGATGATGGACCGCTGGGAGGCGCACAGGGTGGTGGCAGGTGGGTTTATGCTGACCATGGCGCTCATCCTGCTGCTCGGCATGGAGCATAATCACATCGCCCTGTTTGGCGGATTGATTTTCCTGATGGGGATCGCCATGAACGGCGCGCAATCAGGGATGCAAACCCTGGCCGCCACCTTCTACCCAACCGAATGCCGCGCGACGGGTATCGCGTGGATGCAGGGAATTGGCCGTTTTGGTGGCGTGGCGGGTACCATGACCAGCGCGCAGCTTCTCTCCATGCAGTGGCAGGCAGACAGTATTTTGATGATCCTCAGCCTGCCCGCGCTGGTGGCTGCGGGTGCCACCGTCTATAAAATGCTGCGCTGCCGCCCACAGGAACCCGGCGTCGCGTAGTGCCCGTCATTTCTGCTATGCTGCCCCCGCAATTAAGGGGGCAGCATGCTTAACATCGTTTTATTCGAACCAGAAATTCCGCCTAATACCGGCAACATTATCCGCCTGTGCGCCAACACCGGGTTTCGCCTGCATATTATCGAGCCGATGGGTTTTACGTGGGATGATAAACGCCTGCGTCGTGCGGGGCTGGATTATCATGAATTTACCGCGGTGGTTCGCCATCATGATTACGCCGCGTTTCTGGAAAGCGAAAAGCCAGAGCGCATGTTTGCCCTGACGACCAAAGGCACGCCCGCGCACAGCGCCGTGAGCTACCAGGCAGGTGACTATCTGATGTTTGGCCCGGAAACCCGCGGCCTGCCGGCCACGATTCTGGACGCCCTGCCCGCTGAGCAGAAAATCCGTATTCCGATGATGCCGGACAGCCGCAGCATGAACCTGTCGAACGCGGTGTCCGTGGTGGTGTATGAAGCCTGGCGCCAGCTGGGGTATCCGGGCGCCATTCTCAGAAGTTAAATGCCGTCACCATACTCAAACGTATGGTGAATGCCGTTGAAGTGCTGATCCATGTCCATCGATGGTTTATCACTGTCTGGCTTACCGACGATGCGCGCCGGTACGCCAGCGGCGGTGGTGTGCGGCGGCACGGGCTGCAGCACCACAGAGCCCGCGCCGATTTTCGCGCCGCGGCCCACTTCGATATTGCCGAGGATTTTGGCACCCGCGCCAATCATCACCCCTTCACGAATTTTCGGATGGCGATCGCCGCTGGTTTTGCCGGTACCGCCCAGGGTAACCGACTGCAGGATCGACACGTCATCTTCAATGACCGCCGTCTCACCGACAACAATCCCGGTGGCATGGTCGAGCATGATCCCCCGGCCAATTTTGGCCGCCGGGTGAATATCAACCTGGAAGGTCACAGAAACCTGGTTTTGCAGGAAAATTGCCAGCGCGCGGCGGCCTTCCTTCCATAACCAGTGGCCGATGCGGTACGCCTGTAAGGCATGAAAACCCTTAAGGTACAGCAGCGGCGTAGAATATTTATCGACCGCCGGATCACGCGTGCGCACGGCCTGAATATCACAGGCGGCAGAGGCGATCATTTCCGGGTCTGCGGCGTAGGCCTCTTCCACCACTTCACGAATGGCGATGGCGGGCATGATTGAAGACGCCAGCTTGTTGGCGAGCATATAGCTCAGGGCACTACCGAGGTTTTCGTGCTTGAGTAACGTTGCATGGTAGAAACTGGCCAGCATCGGCTCACAGTCGGCCAACGCCCGGGCTTCGGCTTTAATATTATTCCAGACGATATCCAGTTCTTCACACGGCATTGCTTACTCCAGACGATAGTATAATGACCAGCCAGTTCTGCGCTGGCTGGGTCATTCAGGTGACAATGGTTCCGACTAGTTACTGCTGCGCTCGTCCTTGCGCGCACGACCTAATAAGGTCAATGCTGCCTCGCGCGCATTTTTTCCGCAATACAATACCTGATAAATTTCCTCGGTTATTGGCATTTCGACACCAAAACGGTGCGCCAATTCGCGGACTTCTTTGGTATTGCGGTAGCCTTCAACCACCTGACCAATCTTCTCCTGCGCGCCTTTTACATCCATGCCCTGACCGAGCATCATGCCAAAGCGGCGGTTACGCGACTGGTTGTCGGTACAGGTCAGCACCAGATCGCCTAAACCCGCCATCCCCATAAAGGTGGCCGGATCGGCACCCAGTGCCGCCCCGAGACGGGACATCTCGGTTAACCCACGGGTAATCAGCGCAGTACGTGCATTGGCACCAAAGCCAATGCCGTCGGACATCCCGGCGCCAATGGCGATGACGTTCTTCACCGCACCGCCCAGCTGCACGCCGATAAAATCGGGATTGCTGTACACGCGGAAGCTCTTGCCGCAGTGCAGCAGCTGCTGGAGATCGTCGGAGAAGGCCTGGTCGGTGGATGCCAGCGAAATCGCTGTCGGCAGGCCAGCGGCCAGCTCTTTGGCAAACGTTGGGCCGGAGATAACCGCCAGCGGGATCTCGGTACCCAGCACTTCGCGGGCAACGTCCTGCAACAGACGACCGGTTTCGGCTTCCAGCCCCTTCGTTGCCCACACAATGCGTGCATCCGGGCGCATCAGCGGCTTGATCTGCTGTAGCACGTCGCCAAACACATGGCTCGGCACCACAATCAAAATATTGCGGCTGGCTGCCAGCGCGGTCGCAAGATCGCTTTCCAGATACAGGGAGTCAGGGAACGGAACGTCAGGAAGGAACGCCACGTTGCAGCGGTCGTGCTGCAGCGTTGCGATATGTTTTGGGTCGTGGCCCCAGAGGACCACCTCGTGACCATTTCTTGCCAGCGTGATGGCAAGAGCGGTGCCGTAAGAGCCGGCACCGATCACAGTCATTGACGCATTAACAGTGCTCATCAGGCATCCTGATGTTGTTCAGCACCTTCGCCAGCCTGCTGCTGCAGATAGTTCATGAACAGCGCATCAAAGTTAACTGGCGCAAGGTTCAGTTGCGGGAATGTACCGCGAGAAACCAGGCTGGTGATGCATTCACGCGCATACGGGAACAGGATGTTCGGGCAGTATGCACCCAGGCAATGCGCCATCTGGTTGCCTTCAATACCGCCGATGGAGAAGATACCGCCCTGCTGAACTTCACACAGGAATGCAGTTTCTTCGCCCAGAGAGGCGGTCACGGTCACACGCAGTACGACTTCATACACGTCATCAGCCAGCTGGGTTGATGCGGTATCCAGATCAAGTTTAACCTCTGGCTGCCAATCTTTCTGGAAAACATGTGGCGCATTTGGCGCTTCGAAAGAGACATCCTTGGTGTAGATACGCTGGATCTGGAAAGTCATTTCGGTGTTGTTTTGTTCTGACATGGAAAAACCCTTTTTAAATTGTCCTAAAGTCTCTTAGCTCAGCAGGGGATCGAGTCCACCACGGGCGTCGAGCGCATACAAGTCATCACAGCCGCCAATGTGCTGCGCATCAATAAAAATCTGCGGAACCGTCGTGCGACCACTACGTTGAATCATCTCTTCGCGTTTTATCGCGTCACCATCGATCGGCAGTTCCTGGAACGTTACGCCTTTGCTGTTCAGTAGCGCTTTCGCACGGTGACAGAACGGGCAGGTCGCTTTGGTGTAGATCTCGATATTGGCCATCACTGAACTCCTTATTTACCGCGCACCAAAGGAAGGTTTTCTCCGCTCCAGCCGGAAATGCCTTCTTTCAGTACAGAGACGTTTTCGAAGCCTGCTTTATGAAGCAGGCTAGCAGATTCCTGCGCCTGCATGCCGGTACCGTCAACAACGATAATCGGCTGGGCTTTATGCTTCTCAAGCTCGCCCACGTTGTTGGCTTTGATTTCAGCTGGCAGCAGGTTGATAGCGCCTGCAATGTGCCCTTTGCGGAAATCGTCACGCTGACGCAGATCGACCACGACGGCATCTTCTTTGTTAATCAGACGCGTCGCTTCACCACGGGTGATAACCTTAATCTTAGACGTCAGGCCCTTAAATGTGGTGAACAGCACAGCGGCCAGCAGGCCAATCCACGCGATGCTCAGAACCGGATGGCGGCTAACGAATTGCATAATTTCTTGCATGGAGGGTAACTACTCCCGACTTAGTGATTAAAAAAACCAGGACAGGAGTATACCTGTGCGTTGTGGCAAATACAGCCAGCGACCCTAAGCTAATCCATTTTCTGCGGCATGCCACCTAAAAAAATGCCTCAAAATGGTCGGAGAAGCATCTTGCCCCTGCCCTTTCTTTGATCTTCTGCGGCTATTTGAACGATTCAGCTGTAGTAAAATTACGCAAATTTTTGACTCTTGAGCATGAGGTTGTCGCAATGTCGGTTTCTAAAAAACCTATGGTACTGGTGATTCTGGATGGCTATGGCTACCGTGAAGATCAACAGGATAACGCCATTTTCAACGCTAAAACCCCGGTCATGGATGCGCTGTGGGCGAAACGTCCCCACACTCTGATTGACGCATCCGGCCTGGAAGTGGGTCTGCCGGACCGTCAGATGGGTAACTCTGAAGTCGGTCACGTCAACCTGGGCGCCGGGCGTATCGTCTATCAGGATCTGACGCGTCTGGATGTTGAAATCAAAGAACGCACCTTCTTCGCCAACCCTGTGCTGTGCGGTGCGGTGGATAAAGCCGTTGCCGCAGGCAAAGCCGTGCATATCATGGGTCTGCTGTCTGCCGGCGGCGTTCATAGCCATGAAGATCATATTATGGCGATGGTTGAACTGGCCGCTGAGCGCGGTGCGGAAAAAATCTACCTGCACGCGTTCCTTGATGGCCGCGATACGCCACCGCGTAGCGCTAAAGGTTCGCTGGAAGCCTTCGAAGAGAAATTTGCCGTACTGGGCAAAGGCCGCGTGGCATCTATTATTGGCCGCTACTACGCCATGGATCGCGATAATCGCTGGGATCGTGTGGAACAGGCCTATGACCTGATGACGCTGGCAAAAGGCGAGTTCCAGTTTGCGACTGCCGTTGAGGGCCTTGAAGCCGCGTACGCGCGCGATGAAAACGACGAATTCGTGAAAGCGACCGTCATTCGAGCAGAAGGCCAGGCTGATGCCGCCATGGAAGATGGCGACGCGCTGATCTTCATGAACTTCCGTGCTGACCGTGCGCGTGAAATCACCCGCGCATTCGTTAACAGCGATTTCGACGGTTTCGCCCGTAAGAAAGCGGTGAACATCAACTTCATCCAGTTGACCGAATACGCCGCTGACATCGACGCCCCATGCGCTTACCCACCAGCTTCACTGGCCAATACCTTCGGTGAGTGGATGGCGAAAAACGATAAGACGCAGTTGCGTATCTCCGAAACCGAGAAATATGCCCACGTCACCTTCTTCTTTAACGGCGGTGTAGAAGAGCCGTTCAAAGGCGAAGAGCGCATTCTGATTAATTCACCAAAAGTCGCTACCTATGACCTGCAGCCAGAGATGAGCTCTGCGGAATTGACCGAAAAACTGGTTACGGCGATCGTTAGCGGTAAATACGACACCATCATCTGTAACTATCCGAACGGTGACATGGTGGGTCATACCGGGGTGATGGAAGCGGCTATTAAAGCGGTTGAAGCGCTGGATCACTGCGTTGAGCAGGTTGCCAAAGCGGTTGAATCCGTTGGCGGCCAGCTGCTGATTACCGCTGACCACGGTAACGCAGAGCAGATGCGCGACCCGGCAACCGGACAGGCGCACACCGCCCACACCAACCTGCCGGTTCCGCTGATTTATGTAGGTGATAAAGCACTGAAAGCAGTGGAAGGCGGCAAGCTTTCTGACATCGCGCCAACCATGTTGTCGCTGATGGGTATGCCGATCCCTGAAGAGATGACTGGTAAGCCGCTGTTCATCGTGGAATAATCGCTCCCCATGAGGGGAAAGGCGATTTTTTCAATCACATGGGTCGTGAAACCGCTTAGGTTATCAGTCAGACCTCTGTTTTACGCCAGCGCACTCAGCGCTGGCGTATTGCTGTGCGCCGCATCCGCCCACGCGGACGATCGCGACCAGCTGAAATCCATTCAGGCCGATATCGCCTCCAAAGAGCGTGCGGTACGTCAGCAGCAACAGCAACGCGCGTCGCTGCTTGCTCAGCTTAAGCAGCAGGAAGAGGCGATCTCCGCCGCCGCACGTAAGCTCCGCGAAACACAAAACACCCTCTCCCAGTTGAATAAACAGATCGACGAGATGAACGCGTCGATTGCCAAGCTGGAACGTCAGCGCGATGCGCAGGAACGTAATCTTGCGGCGCAACTTGACGCCGCATTCCGCCAGGGTGAACACACCGGCCTTCAGCTGATCCTCAGCGGTGAAGAGAGCCAGCGCGGTCAGCGCCTGCAGGCTTATTTCGGCTATCTGAACCAGGCGCGTCAGGAGACTATCGCGCAGCTAAAACAGACGCGCGAAGAGGTCACCACGCAAAAAGCCGAGCTGGAAGAGAAGCAGAGCCAGCAGCAGACGCTGCTCTACGAACAGCAGGCCCAGCAGGCGAAGCTCGAGCAGGCTCGCAACGAACGTAAGAAAACCCTTTCCGGGCTTGAATCCTCCATTCAGGCTGGTCAGAGCCAGTTGAGCGAAATGCGCGCCAACGAATCGAAGCTGCGTAACAGCATCGCCCGAGCGGAGGCCGCGGCAAAAGCCCGCGCCGAAAAAGAGGCTCGCGAGGCGCAGGCCGTTCGCGATAAGCAGCAGGAAGCCTCCCGTAAAGGCACGACCTATAAACCAAGCGAAAGCGAACGCTCATTGATGTCACGAACCGGTGGCCTGGGCTCCCCTCGCGGTCAGGCTTACTGGCCCGTTCGCGGTACAATTCTGCATCGTTATGGCGAACAGCTGCAGGGTGAACTACGTTGGAAAGGGATAGTTATCGGTGCGTCTGAAGGTAGCGAAGTGAAAGCCATCGCCGATGGCCGCGTGATCCTGGCCGACTGGCTGCAGGGTTACGGGCTTGTGGTGGTGGTTGAGCACGGTAAAGGCGACATGAGCCTCTACGGTTACAACCAGAGCGCACTGGTCAGCGTTGGCACTCAGGTGCGCGCGGGTCAACCCATCGCCCTTGTGGGCAGCAGTGGCGGTCAGGGCCGCCCGTCACTCTATTTCGAAATTCGTCGCCAGGGTCAGGCGGTCAATCCACAGCCGTGGTTGGGAAGATAAGTTTTGCTTCAATTTCGTCGAATTGTTCTCTCCGTCGCCAGCGCACTGGCGCTGGTCGCACCGGTATACGCCGGTAAACTCGCCATTGTGATTGATGACTTCGGTTATCGTCCGCACTATGAAAATCAGGTGCTGGCGATGCCGGCAGCCATTTCTGTCGCCGTCCTCCCGAATGCGCCACACGCGCGTGAGATGGCGACCAAGGCCCACAACAGCGGCCACCAGGTTTTGATCCATCTGCCGATGGCCCCCATCAGCAAACAATCGCTGGAAAAAGATACTCTGCGCCCTGAGATGAGCAGCGATGAGATCGATCGCATTATCCGCGACGCTTACAACAAAGTGCCGTATGCCGTGGGGTTAAACAACCATATGGGCAGCGCGATGACATCCAGCCTGTACGGGATGCTCAAAGTGATGCAGGCGCTGGAGCGTTACAACCTCTACTTCCTCGATAGCATGACCATCGGCAACAGTCAGGCGATGCGTGCCGCGCAGGGAACGGGGGTGAAGGTGATTAAGCGCAAGGTGTTCCTTGACGATACGCAGAACGAAGCAGACATTCGCGTGCAGTTTAATCGCGCTGTGCAGCTGGCCCGCCGCAATGGCTCCGCGATTGCCATCGGCCACCCGCATCCGTCGACCGTTCGCGTCCTGCAGCAAATGCTGCCGACATTGCCTTCGGATATCACGCTGGTCCGCCCGAGCGATCTCCTGAACGAACCACAGGTTGATACGTCAACGCCGAACCAGGGGAAACCAGGATCATCAACGCCGCGTAACCCGTTCCGCGGCGTAAAACGCTGTGTGCCGAAACATGCCCCTGAACCGGTTTATGCTACCCGGTTCTTCTCTGTGATTGGTGAAAGCATGAGCCAGAGTACGCTGGTGCAATATTTTCAACATCAGTGGCAGGGCTGGGGTAAGAAAGCGTAACTATTTTATAAGGTGAGAGTCCGTGTGCTCCCGTGCAGCGGACTCACGTTCATCCTGATACTGATACCAGGCTTTGAAATATTTTAAAAAACTGTACAAGGTGGCATAGAGCCCTGTAACTACACCAACTTTCCCCTGCCGCCATGCCCCGCTAAACAAGTACCATTTAAAGAAAGCCCCAATAGCACTCACCACACCACGTGCGATTGACGGCCTGAGCGTCTGATATTTTACGACTCGGGTGGTATAGACATTCAGCTTATTAAACACTTCATGCAGGGAATAAAATGTGTCGTGCCGGACATGGCCAGGTATACGTGTCACCCGCGCCGCACCTATCGCCTTATCATCCACTGGTCGATTGTTAAATCTGACATGCTGGCGGTTGAACAATCTTAATGGGAAATCTGGAGAAGAAATCGGATAGATGGTTCGTGTGCGCTCGCCTAAGACATACCAGTAGCGTGACAGGCTCCATCCGCAATCAGCGGGCGGCTCCTCTCCAGACTTTAACGCCAGGATATAGTGTATAGTGTCTTCATCGAGTATTTCGTCACTATCCATACATAACACCCAGTCGTTAGATGACCGGGAAATGGCAATATTCATCTGCTCACCGTGCATTGCATACGGATGAAATATTGGTGTAATGGCATATTCCTGAAGGATAACTAATGTCTCATCTGAACTACCAGAATCAACAACAATAAACTCATCTGCAATACTCATTAACGGCGTTAACACCTTATGTAACAAGCGGGCAGAGTTGTATGTCAAAAGACATACGGTTAGTTTAAACATGTGGTCTCCTGAACTCAGTCAAGTCATTCCTGACAAGATAGTGCCAGCTATCACTGTTGTCACTTCCGAATCTGTATCTTATTTTTTATGGAAAAGCTGGCAAGGCTCACTTTGGTCAATAAAAAACTCTATAACATGATAGTCATCCCAGAAAAAATGACGGAACTCACAGAGTGAAAAAATGCATTAACTTATTGTTAAGTAACAGTAAAATCTTTGTCGCGTTGTTCTATTTCCTCAGACATTCCTTTTCGTTGTCGTTAAGATTATACTACCCACAGTAAAATGCTTAATTTGGTTTAGCGTGGTTATGAAGAAAATAATTGGTTATTTAAAGGAAATTAACAGGCAGCGAAACTATAAAACTAAAGAATTAAAAAGACGGCTACAGTTGCTTTCTTTATCGCGACAATTACAGGATAAGCGACAAGAAAAAATTGACGTCTCCAGCGTTAAAAAAATTCTTTTCCCTTTTGTTGATCTTGGAATTGGCGATGCGGTATGCCATACAGGAACCTGGCGTAATCTGAAAGATGCAGGCTATCAACTTCAGGTCATTGTTGAAGAACGAAATCGCGATCTCTTCGAGAAGATGACTGACATTGACGAAGTTTATGTTGTCGATATCAACAATATCAAAAAAATGAAAGATATCGAGACAGATCTGGTGATTAGTCATTATTCATGGATGAAGAGAAAGGAATTATTTAACACACAACTTCTGGCAAAAATTCATTATAAATATGCGATTGGATTTGGTGGCTGGCTGGATAAACCCTATAACTTAATGTTACCGGTGAGTCCTGAGTTTCATATTACACATCCCCAAAAAAAAATACTTAACGCTTTAAGTATTAAGCCCGCATCTCTTAGCTACTCCTTACCTGTTTTACCCGAGCATGAAGTTTTTATTGATGATTTTCTACAACCTCATGCTGGTAAAAAGATCGTTGTGCTTAATCCCTTCGCGAGCGTAGCCGAACGCAGTCTTTCTCTGCCTCAACTGGAAAAACTGGCGATTGATATTGTGCAGCACCCGGATACACAAGTTTTAATCATTGGTGAAGGAAAAAAACTGGCAGACCTTGCCTTCGATGATGAGAAAATTACTGTCTGTCGATTTAAATCGCTTTGGGATGCTATCACGCTCATAAAAAAAGCCGATTTAGTGGTCTCTGTTGATACGGCCATTGTTCATATCGCCTGTGCGTTTGATAAAAAAATTATTGCCATCTATTTTTCAATGCTGCTGGATCATAATAAAAACTTTGAAGGCAATACTATTTTCTCCCCAGTAGGCAAGAATTCAGAACAACTGATATTTGACAAGCGCTACAATAAAATAAACATTGATGATATCTCATCAAAAGTATTGAATAAACTTAGTAACGATAGTTCTGCGAACTAATAATAAAAGGGGGCCTCAGGCCCCTTTTATTATTTTACGTCACCTTGATGTGCAGTAGATATCACACGTCCGGGCTAACGTATATTACTCCAGTAATAGGTCTTACCTGTGGTATCCAGTACTGAGACATTCTTATCGTAACCGGCAAGCCATGAGTGTACCGACTGGACAGGTTGACCCTGACGATGGATCCCCAACCACAATTCAGCAAGCGTGTTCACATCATCAGCAGACCAGACGGTGTAATAGTCTCCTGTGTATTGCCTGGCTTTATCAACCTGTTGCCCATACCAGATAAACACAGGGATGTGCAGAGCCTCTCGTGGAGGGTTCACATTACCGTGAGAGTAAACGACAGCGCGTTGCGGATCACGAATCAAACCATGATCGGAAAAATACATAACCGAAGAACGCGAGTTGGCCAGCATACTAAACATCTTGCCCATCAATGTGTCTGTATACCGTACCGAGTTGTCATAACAGTCATCGGCCTCATTGGTACCATGTAACACCGCCTGGTTTGCCGGAAAGCGCGTACAGGATGGTTCATGGCTGCCGTATAAATGCAAGACGATCACTTTTTTACCCGGGGCTTTTAATGCATTCTGCAACAGAGGTAGAAGATCTTCATCGTAACCGCCTTCGAGCCATTCATGCTTTTTCGTATTCATGGCAATCCCGGTGATGACGTTGTTATGCGCCCCGCCTTTACCCTGATGACTAAACCAATAAGTTTCATAGCCTGCTTTATTGGCAATATTAATAACATTATCACCATATTTTTTCGGATCGCGAATATTCACTTTATCAGCGGTCATGGCCAACGGTACGGCCATAATCGTGACCGGCGCTGGCGCTACAGCATTACGGAACAGCAAGAGCTGCGATTTCTGCTTTTCCAGCTCTGGTGTAGTATCTCGTTGATAACCATAGATGCCCATATTCGCCGCTCGCTCAGACTCACCGATAACCAGCACGTAGTTCTCAATACCGGTATCCGAAAGCGTGAGTTTGTAATCAGGAATGTTGTTACCGATATTGGCAATGACCGCGTTATCTTCAAAAGCCTGCATAAAAACTTTTGCCGTACTGACTGGTGTCGCCTGAACCACGCGCTGCGCCAGACTTTCGACGCTGCTTTTCCTGAACTGGTGCTGTAGTGCCTGACCATAGAAAGCCAACAACGTCACACCAAGCACAATGGCAGGCCAGCGACGAAATCGCGGTGCAACGGGCCATGCACCCGTATTTGCGGTATAAATAAAAAAAGCAGAGAGTGTGATAAAAATAATGCATTCACGCCAGTACACGCTGAGCATTGAACTTGCTTCATCCGGTGTGGAGTGGATTATGCTCATTGCAAACCCATAACTAAACGCAGAATCGAAATTTCTCCATGCGTGTAGCTGGAGAGAAATATCTGCCGCAACTGGAATGAGAAGTACAATCGCCAGTACATTGCGTATTAATTTATTGTCTATGCACTTGAGCATCAACAACATCAGCAAAAAAACAAACGTTCTGTTAATTACCAAATTATATCGGGCATGTAAAATATTTACAGCCATAAATATTAAAAGAGAAATCGCCAGATTTAAAAAAGAGGTAAACCGTGAAGTTGTATCAACCAGCTTCAGCGAAAGGTGCGTGGACATAATGTTTTGACAAGCCTGACAGTGTCTTCCTGACGTAATTATTATTAATAAACGCGTGGAGAAGAAAGATTGGTATTTTATTGAAAAGTAACAAGAAAATCCCGAAAAGTCAAACTACCATAATTAGCACTGGCACCCGTTTATACGGGTGCCAGCTGGCAGGTTTAATCCCAGCTCAAAATAACTTTCCCGGACTGGCCCGAACGCATCGCGTCAAAGCCTTTCTGGAAATCATCAACGGAGAAACGATGTGTAATAATCGGGGACAGATCCAGGCCAGACTGAATTAATGCCGCCATCTTATACCAGGTTTCGAACATTTCACGGCCATAGATGCCTTTAATGAACAGCCCTTTGAAGATAACTTTATTCCAGTCGATAGACATATCCGACGGCGGAATACCCAGCATCGCAATACGACCGCCGTGGTTCATGGTATCCAACATAGTACGGAACGCCGGTGGTGCGCCGGACATCTCAAGACCCACGTCAAACCCTTCGGTCATGCCCAGCTCTTCCATCACATCGGCCAGGCTCTCTTTAGAGACATCCACCGCACGGGTGACGCCCATCTTGCGGGCCAGCGACAGACGGTATTCGTTCACGTCGGTAATCACTACATTACGCGCACCCACGTGCTTCGCCACCGCTGCGGCCATAATCCCGATAGGGCCCGCACCGGAGACCAGCACATCCTCGCCGACCAGGTCGAAAGAGAGCGCCGTATGTACCGCGTTGCCGAACGGGTCAAAGATCGAGGCCAGATCGTCAGAAATGTTGTCCGGAATTTTGAACGCGTTGAAAGCCGGGATCACCAGATATTCCGCGAAGCAACCCGGACGATTCACGCCCACGCCAATGGTATTACGGCACAGGTGCGTACGCCCACCGCGGCAGTTACGGCAGTGGCCGCAGGTGATGTGTCCTTCACCCGAGACGCGGTCGCCAATGTTAAAACCTTTCACTTCCTGACCAATCCCAACTACTTCACCAACGTATTCGTGGCCGACAACCATGGGTACCGGAATGGTTTTTTGCGACCACTGATCCCAGTTGTAGATATGAACGTCAGTGCCGCAAATGGCGGTTTTACGAATTTTGATCAGCAGATCGTTATGACCGACTTCCGGCTCCGGCACGTCGGTCATCCAAATCCCTTCTTCCGCTTTCAGTTTGGATAACGCTTTCATCACACGTCCTCAGGCAATTACGCCCAGCTGTTTACCGATGCGGGTAAAGGCTTCCACCGCACGTTCAATTTGTTCAGGCGAATGCGCCGCGGACATCTGGGTGCGGATACGCGCCTGGCCTTTTGGTACGACCGGGAAGAAGAACCCAGTCACATAAATGCCTTCTTTTTGCAGCTCACGGGCAAAGTTCTGCGCCACGACGGCATCACCCAGCATGACCGGGATAATGGCGTGGTCAGCACCGGCCAGGGTAAACCCTGCCGCACTCATTTTTTCGCGGAACAGGCGCGCGTTGGACCACAGACGGTCGCGCAGTTCAGCCCCGGATTCCACCATCTCCAGCACTTTGATGGAGGCGGCAACAATGGCCGGCGCGAGGGAGTTGGAGAACAGGTACGGACGGGAGCGCTGGCGCAGCCACTCCACCACCTCTTTACGCGCAGCGGTATAGCCGCCAGACGCGCCACCAAGCGCTTTGCCCAGCGTACCGGTGATGATGTCCACGCGGCCCATCACGTCACAGTATTCATGCGAGCCACGGCCGTTTTCACCCACAAAACCGACCGCGTGCGAGTCATCGACCATCACCAGCGCATCGTATTTATCCGCCAGGTCGCACACGCCCTTCAGATTGGCGATCACGCCGTCCATAGAGAACACGCCGTCGGTGGCGATGAGCACATGGCGAGCACCCGCTTCACGCGCCTCTTTCAGGCGTGCTTCCAGTTCAACCATATCGTTGTTGGCATAGCGGAAACGCTTCGCTTTACACAGGCGCACACCGTCAATGATGGAAGCGTGGTTAAGGGCGTCGGAGATAATGGCATCTTCTGCACCCAGCAGCGTCTCAAACAGACCGCCGTTGGCATCGAAGCAGGAGGAGTACAGAATTGCGTCTTCCATGCCTAAGAAGTTCGCCAGCTTTTTCTCAAGCTGCTTGTGACTGTCCTGCGTGCCGCAGATAAAGCGTACGGAGGCCATACCAAAACCGTGGGTATCCATACCGCTTTTCGCCGCAGCAATCAGCTCAGGGTGATTCGCAAGACCCAGGTAGTTGTTCGCACAAAAGTTGATCACATGGCTGCCATCGGCAACGGTGATGTCCGCCTGCTGAGCAGACGTGATAATACGCTCTTCTTTAAACAACCCTTCCGCACGCGCGGTTTCAAGGTCGCTGTTTAACTGTTTGTAAAAATCACCACGCATTGCAATTCTCCAGACTCGGCAAATTTCGGCACATATTACCCAAACCTATAGTTCATGACGAGATGACACATTATCTCTTCTCGTTTTTGCAGCATAAATCACGTGTACCCTTGCGCTATGTCGGTGAATGGCTGAAGGGCAGCCATACTAATGATATGATAGAACCATTAGCGTCCGGGATTGTCCCCGGACTCCACACTTCAAAGGTTACAGTTATGATCATCGTTACCGGCGGCGCGGGCTTTATCGGCAGCAATATTGTTAAAGCTCTCAATGACAAAGGCATCACCGACATCCTGGTGGTTGACAACCTGAAAGACGGCACCAAGTTCGTCAACCTGGTGGATCTGAACATCGCTGACTACATGGATAAAGAAGACTTCCTTATCCAGATTATGGCAGGTGAAGAGTTCGGCGAGATCGAAGCCATCTTCCACGAAGGGGCATGCTCCTCCACCACAGAGTGGGACGGCAAGTACATGATGGACAACAACTATCAGTACTCTAAAGAGCTGCTTCACTACTGTCTGGAGCGTGAAATTCCGCTCCTGTATGCCTCTTCGGCGGCCACCTACGGCGGACGTACCTCTGATTTCATTGAATCCCGCCAATATGAGCAGCCGTTGAACGTTTACGGTTACTCCAAGTTCCTTTTCGACGAGTATGTGCGTCAGGTGTTGCCAGAAGCGAACTCCCAAATCGTTGGTTTCCGCTACTTCAACGTCTACGGGCCGCGCGAAGGCCACAAAGGCAGCATGGCGAGCGTGGCGTTCCATCTGAACACTCAGCTGAATAACGGCGAAAGTCCAAAACTGTTCGAAGGCAGCGACGGCTTTAAGCGTGACTTCGTCTACGTAGGCGACGTTGCCGCCGTGAACCTGTGGTTCTGGGAAAATGGGGTATCCGGTATTTTCAACCTTGGCACCGGCCGCGCGGAATCTTTCCAGGCCGTGGCTGACGCAACGCTGGCGTATCACAAGAAAGGCAGCATTGAGTACATTCCTTTCCCGGACAAACTGAAAGGCCGCTACCAGGCATTCACCCAGGCCGATCTGACTAACCTGCGCGCAGCGGGTTATGACAAGCCGTTCAAGACCGTTGCCGAAGGCGTAACGGAATATATGGCCTGGCTGAATCGCGACGCGTAAGTATGAGAATTCTGGTGATCGGCCCGTCATGGGTGGGCGACATGATGATGTCGCAAAGTCTCTATCGCACGCTCAAGGCGCGTTATCCCCAGGCGATAATCGACGTGATGGCACCCGCATGGTGCCGTCCGTTGTTATCGCGTATGCCGGAAGTGAATGAAGCCATCCCAATGCCGCTCGGCCATGGGGCGCTGGAAATTGGCGAACGTCGTAAACTCGGTCACAGTCTGCGCGAGAAGCGTTATGACCGCGCTTACGTGTTACCCAATTCGTTTAAATCCGCGCTTGTGCCCTTCTTCGCCGGTGTGCCGCACCGTACCGGCTGGCGCGGTGAGATGCGCTACGGTCTGCTTAATGACGCACGCGTGCTGGATAAAGAGGCCTGGCCATTAATGGTGGAGCGCTATGTGGCGCTGGCCTACGACAAAGGCGTGATGCGCAGCGCAAAAGACCTGCCGCAGCCGCTGCTATGGCCACAGCTACAGGTCAGCGAGGGTGAAAAATCCCAGACCTGTAACGCGTTTGGTCTTTCCTCTGAACGGCCAATGATTGGCTTCTGCCCGGGCGCAGAATTCGGCCCGGCAAAACGCTGGCCGCACTATCACTACGCAGAGCTGGCAAAGCAGTTGATTGACGAAGGTTATCAGATCGTTCTGTTCGGCTCGGCCAAAGACCACGAGGCGGGGAACGAAATCCTGGCAGCCCTCAGCACAGAACAGCAGGCCTGGTGCCGCAACCTGGCCGGGGAAACCCAGCTTGAGCAGGCGGTGATTTTACTTGCTGCCTGTAAAGCCGTAGTCACCAACGACTCCGGGCTGATGCACGTCGCCGCCGCGCTCAACCGCCCGCTGGTTGCGTTGTACGGTCCAAGTAGCCCGGACTTCACGCCGCCGCTCTCAAATAAGGCGCGCGTTATTCGTCTGATCACGGGTTACCATAAGGTGCGTAAAGGCGATGCCGCGCAAGGTTATCACCAGAGCCTGATCGACATCACGCCGCAGCGCGTTCTCGAAGAACTCAACGAACTGCTGCTGAGCGAAGAAGGATAACGAATGCGGGTATTGATCGTTAAAACCTCTTCGATGGGTGATGTGCTGCATACGCTTCCGTCGCTGACGGACGCCATGCGGGCCATTCCTGGCATTCGTTTTGACTGGGTGGTGGAAGAAGGCTTCGCGCAGATCCCTACCTGGCACGAAGCGGTCGATCGCGTGATCCCGGTGGCCATCCGCCGCTGGCGTAAAGCGTGGTTTTCCACACCGATTAAAGCCGAGCGCAAAGCCTTCCGCGATGCGGTGCAGGCGCAGCGTTACGACTCCATTATCGACGCGCAGGGGCTGGTCAAAAGCGCCGCGCTAGTCACGCGCCTGGCACACGGTGTAAAGCACGGCATGGACTGGCAAACCGCCCGCGAACCACTCGCCAGCCTGTTCTATAACCGTCGTCACCATATTGCAAAGCAGCAGCACGCAGTGGAACGCACCCGCGAGCTGTTCGCAAAAAGCCTCGGTTACACAAAGCCGGAAACGCAGGGTGATTACGCGATTTCGCAGCATTTTCTGCGTGATGCAGAGAAGCCTGCGCAGCCCTGGCTGGTCTTCCTGCATGCCACAACGCGCGATGATAAGCACTGGCCGGAAACGCACTGGCGAAGACTCATTGAACTAATGCAACCTGCCGGCATCCATATTAAACTGCCGTGGGGTGCTGAACATGAGCGCCAGCGTGCTGAACGTCTGGCAGCCGGTTTTTCGCACGTCGAGGTTTTACCTAAACTCACGCTGGCGCAAGTTGCTACAGAGCTGGCCGGAGCTAAAGCTGTCGTTTCCGTTGATACGGGTTTAAGCCATTTAACCGCGGCGCTGGATCGTCCAAACATCACGATTTTTGGCCCGACCGATCCCGGTTTGATTGGGGGTTACGGTAAAAACCAGCATCAAATGGTCAGCCCGACTCAACAAACGAGGGACATTAGCGCAGATGCCATTTTTTCATTTTTACAGGACAGCCACTGGCTTTCCGACAGGGATATCTAACGAATGAGTTACGTATTTCTGCTGATTTTACTCCTTCCGGTGAAGCTTATCCGGAAGCTGTTCCGCAAAGATACAGGCAAAAACCTGGTCATTCAGACAGCCAAAATCGGTGATTTTGTTAATGCGACGCCCCTGCTGGCATACCTGCAAAAAAGTGATGTGCTTATCAGTCGCAGCGTAGGTGCGCTGGCGAAGCATGACGAAACGATCGAAGAGATTTTTTTTATCGAGCAGCATAAGCGTAGTCTGTGGCGTAAGCTCAGCTTTGCCTGCCGCATCATGAACCGCTACGACAACGTATATCTTCTGCAACCCAACAGTGTAAATCTCTTTTTTGCCGCCGTCTGTAATGCCAAAAACAAACAATTTTTAAGCATTTACACCCGCAGATGGTATCACGGGATTTTCTATCTCACCGCCGACGGTACCGTTGAGCACGGCAAAAAAACGCTATCAGTGACCAATTACCTGAAGCTGGCCGACCGTTCGTTGACGTGGCAGGACTCGCCCAAGCACGCCACAAAGCCGCTGTTCAAACCGGCGACCTACCCGGCAATTCTCGACAAACCTGATGTGATCCGCATCGGCATCAGCATTGCCGCAGGTAATAAAGCCAAAACGGTGCCGCCGGTCATCTGGAAGCGAATTATTGATCGTCTCGCCGACCTGCCCTGCGAGTTTTATGTGTTTGGCGCCCCTGATGAACAGTCGTGGCTGGACGATATCACCCGTGCTTACGGTGACATTCCTAACTTGATCAGTCTGATTGGGAAGATCACGCTGGAAGAACTCCCGTGGGCTATTTCAAAGATGGATTGCTATATCGCGTCTGATTCCGGGAATATTTACATTGCCGATGCAGTGGGTGTGCCTATCGTCATGTTGTTTGGCCCGTGCTGCCATTACGAACAACGCCCTCTCGGCAATGTTCTGTTGATTGGCAATGACGAAAATATTAACTCATACGTATTTGAAACGCGTTACTATTTCAGCCAACCAAAAGAAGAGCTGTTTGCCGTAGGTGAAACCGATCTGGATAAGATTGCCAGTTTATTAACGACCGTGAATAAAAACAAAAAAGAATCACTTGAGGCGTGAAATGGGCTCTTTGACCAAGCAACTGTATCGATATACGCATAAGCGTAATATGCGACATAATGAGAATTTATGGCCATTTATTAAATTATCCCGCAATGAAACCGGTGAAATATGTGATTTAAAATATAAGGGGTTGGATATCAAACTGACTTCCTTATCCTCACTTCACCATCGATTCAATGGTGAGATTCTGATTGCGGCGACAGGCCCTTCAATCAAACATATTGATTTTGCAAAATTGCCGACATCGGTAGCGACCGCTGGCGTGAATGGCGCCTGGCACCTTAATCACCAGCTCAATTTTAGTCTTTATTTCATTGTCGACATGACGTTTATCGACCGTCAAACGGCGCTTTTGAAACGATTAACCGGCTGTAAAAATGTTATTTTATTTACTACCGTTATGGGGATCGTCAAACTTATAAAGCGTTTCTCCTACGAAAACATTCAGTGCGAGATTTGTATTATTGAAGATATTTGTTATGAGACCTACAAACCTTCAATTAAACAGGATAATCTGCGTCAAGCTTTAGCGGACACACCAGAAATTGTTTTCTCTGATACGCATCCGAATATTGCTTTTAGTCGTGATGTGCGACATGGAGTGGTGGATGCTGGCACCGTGATATACTGGGCGCTTCAGATAATTTACTTTCTGGGATTCAAGAAAATTTATATTGCCGGTCTTGATATGAATAATTTCAACCAGCCACGTTTCTATGAAAGCAACGATACGATGTTGCCATCATTTCTTGAGGATAAAGTGCATAATGTTGTGATCCCCGCGCTAACGCTGGCAAGCACCATTTTCAAAAATGATAACATTTCAGTTATCAATCTCTCTCCTCAAAGCGCTATCCCTGACTCCGTTTTTCCCAGAAAGGATTTTAGTGATGTCTTCAATTAATTTGCAACGCTACCTGTTCTATCCTTTTGTGCTCTTTATGTTTTTGAGCATGATTTTTTGCGGTGTCTCACGGGTAAATATCTTATTCCATATCACGCTGGCTCTGTTTATCATCACTATGATTATCAATAGTGAGACACGCACCCGTTTTATCAACGATCGTGACTTCCTTCCTGCACTGGGGATGACCGGTGCCTTTTTGCTTTACTTTTCACTCTCAAATTTGTGGGCGGAATCTTCACATCTTAGCTCAGCCATCAGCCATTCCTTTTATTTATTTATTTTCCTGTGCCTTTATCGTCAGTGTGAGTTACAGGAAAGAAAAAAATACATCATTGGCGCAGCCTATCTCGGTATCGTGGCACTGACGATATTAACGCTGGTTTATGTCAATAAAGAGCACATATTTCAAAACCGACTATCGCGTGCATTCCCGTTCTCCCCGGACAATGTCATTGATCTTGGGGGATACATGGCGCTGGGTATTTTGTTGAGCGCCATTCTGGTTCGCGAAACACGTAACTACTGGTTCTATATTCCCGCTCCCCTGCTACTGGTCTGCTTGATTCTGACCCAAAGCCGTGGGCCTTTCCTTTCGATGATTGTCGCCGCTATCGTTGCGTTTCTGTGTAAACCGAAATGGAATTTAAAGCTATTAGCTGGCTCGCTGATCGTATTGATAGTTATTGGCTCCATCCTTTATTTCAGCGGCTTCTTCGATATATTCATCAAACGCGCGGAAGAATCTTCCCGTGCAGGCTCTGTCCGTTTCGGCATCTGGCAGCATGCTTTTGAAGTGGCGAAGCAAAAAATGATTTTCGGCTGGGGTTTCAATAAAGAACTTGAATTCATTAACGGCTATGGTCAACCTGTTACCACAACGCATAGCCTTTATTTAGCGACTTTCCTGAAGGGCGGTATTGTGGGGCTTCTGCTACTTTTGAGTATGATTCTCTTTGCGGGCAGACAATGTCTTCGCCACCTTGCTGCTAATCACAAAGCAGAGATTGCGGTTATTGTCTTTGCGCTGATGTTCTATGTTACCCAGGGCATGTTCGTAATCAGCAATCCGCGAGAATACTGGGTGCTATTCTGGCTTCCACTTGCCATTATTTTCAGCACCCCGGTAAAAACTGCGCTGCAAAAATAATTCCAGAGGCGCCGATTAATCGGCGCTTTTTTTATGGGAATAAAACTCCGCCAGCGTCATCCCTACCGTCTTGTCGGATAACCAGCTAAAGAGCACTTCCAGATCCTGATACAACCCTTCAATCGCCGCCTCATCTTTAAACGTAGGACTTCCGCCCGGCATAAATTCCGAGGAATGCAGCATAAACTCCACGTAGTCATGTCCCTGAGACAGGCATTGCTGTGCGACCTGAATCATCTGCGACGCATTACCACCGGACGGTCTCAACCAGTTTACGGACGGTGAACGATATTTACCGCGCAGGCGATCGTAGCCCTGTTTGACGGTGTTCAACCAGGCCGGATGCTTATACTGGATGCTCATCGGCACTTCGAGTAAGGGGCTATTGCCCGCTCGTGAGATATCGTCTGTATCAATAAAGTAGGCGTGGTCTGGAAAGTGCTGATAATTGGTTCCGCCATTCCCCTGCGGTGCGCCTTTCGCGTTACGCCAGTTCACGCGCGGCGTAACAGAGCAATCAACCTGGTAGCCCAGTTCGATCAGCAGTCTGGCGTAACGGCTATCAAAGGCCCAGCGCCCGGCGCGATGGCTTAACATTTTGGTCTGGAAGGTCTCTTCCAGCAGACGGGTCATGAACAACACTTTCTCGCGCATCACCTCATCTGAAAATTCAATCAAATACGGCTGCCAGCGCCAGTCATCTCCGGTGAGATCGTGTTCAGGAGGGCTATTCCACGCGTGAAGGTGCATCCCGACTTCACCCTGACCGCGGGCGATCACATCTTTGGCAAACTCAATGAAAACCGGCTCAATCGCCATCTCATAATTTGTCAGCCATACGGGTTTGAAACCGAAACGCTCACAAAGCGTCTGGAATCGCGCCAGATAGCGCGCATTCTCCGTTTTAATGACGCGGTGATTTTGCCAGAGATTATCGCCTTCAGTATCAATCGTGATGATAAACGCTGGTTTTTTCATAATGAGTCCGCAAGACAGGAAAGTTAGCGCTATGTTACGCACTCACCGAAGCATGAGTAAACCCTTCCAGGGAATTTCCTGAGATTATGGAGAAAGAGTGCAAGTCGCTATCAGGTCTATTAGAATTGCCAACAGTACAACGCCAATAAGATGATGATGAATAACTTACCTGACACGCCTGATTTGCGCATTTTACTTATCAAACTCCGCCATCATGGCGACATGTTACTGACCACTCCCGTCATTGATTCGTTACGTCAAAAATGGCCGCAGGCACAGATTGATGTGCTGTTGTATGAAGAAACCCGCGATATGCTCGCCGCACACCCGGCGATCGGTACTGTTTACGGGATCGACCGTAAATGGAAGCAGCTGGGCACGCTGAAACATCTGCAAAAAGAGTGGCAGTTGCTCTGTGCGTTGAGGAAACAGCATTATCACTTGGTGATTAATCTTGCCGATCAGTGGCGCAGCGCTATCGTTACCCGTTTCACCGGCGCACCGGTACGACTCGGGTTCGCTTTTAATAAGCGCAACAACGCATTCTGGCGGTTTTGCCATAGCGATTTGGTCTCTGTGGCCGGGCACAACGCGTTGCACACTGTCGAACAGAACCTCTCTATTTTGTCGCCATTACCGGTCACCGCTCAACCTGCCGTGACCATGGCCTACCATGCCGAAGACTGGCACGAGGCTCACCAAAAGTTGATGCAAAACGGTGTGGGAGACAACTACATCGTGATTCAGCCTACGTCGCGCTGGTTCTTTAAATGCTGGGACGAAGGCAAAATGGCGCAAACCATCACGGCGCTGCAGCAGGATGGCCACACTGTCGTCCTCACCGCCGGGCCGGATAAAAAAGAGCTGGCGATGATCGATCGCATTCTCGCCGCCTCGCCAGAGACGGGGGTCGTCTCGCTGGCAGGTCAGCTCACGTTGCGTCAACTGGCTTCGCTTATCGATCATGCGTCTCTGTTTATTGGCGTTGACTCCGTTCCGATGCATATGGCCGCTGCGCTTCAGACCCCCTGTGTGGCATTATTTGGCCCATCAAAACTTACCTTCTGGTCACCCTGGCAGGTTAATGGGGAAGTCATCTGGGCAGGTGATTACGGCCCACTGCCCGATCCAGACGCCATTGATACCAAAACAAAAGAACGCTATCTCGACGCCATTCCCGTTGATGCTGTCGTCTCCGCCGCAAGGAGATATCTGTCATGAAACACCATCGCTTGGCGATTGTTCGCCAAAAGTATCGCCCGGATGGCGGGGCAGAACGCTTCGTGTCTCGCGCCCTTACAGCGCTGAGCAACCAAAATCTCGAGCTCAACGTCATCACGCGCGAGTGGCAGGGTGAGAAGCAGGACGACTGGCATATCCATATTTGCGATCCGCGCAAATGGGGCCGCATCAGCCGCGAGCGCGGATTTGCGCATGCCGCACGTGCGCTCTGGCAGCAGCAGCAGTTTGATATTGTGCAAAGCCACGAGCGCATTCCGGGCTGTGACATTTATCGTGCAGGCGACGGCGTACACCGACGCTGGCTCCTGCAGCGCGCACGCATTCTGCCTGCCTGGCGTGCAAAACTGCTGATGCATGATCGCTATCACCGCTATGTGATGAATGCCGAACGTGAAATGTACCAGGCGCCGGAGTTAAAGGCGGTTATCTGTAATGCGGAGATGATCAAGCGCGAAATCGTCGAAGACTTTGATATTGACGCAAAAAAAATACATGTGATTTATAATTCAATTGATTCCACCCGTTTCGTTCCGGCAGAAGAGGCACAACGTATTGCATTGCGTCAGCAGTTTGGTTTGCCGACCGATGCCGTCATTTTCTGCTTCGTAGGGTCAGGATTTGAACGAAAAGGATTGGCCAGCGCTATACGCGCCGTTGCGGGTACTGCGGCGTGGCTGATTGTGGTTGGGCAGGATAAAGCAGAACGTCGCTATCGCGACCTCGCCCGTTCATTAGGCTGCGAGGGGCAAATCCGTTTTCTGGGGATGCAAAAAGAGACGCTGCCATTTTATCAGCTATCTGATGGTTTACTGCTACCAACGCTGTATGATCCTTTCCCTAACGTCATTCTTGAAGCGATGGCCTGCGGTTTGCCGGTCATTACATCAGAGAGTTGCGGTGGGGCAGAATTTATTCAGCAAGGCCAGAACGGATTTTACTGTGACGCACTTGATATCAGCACCCTGAAGGAGGCGGTAGCGGCCACCCCTTCGCTGGAAAAAAATAACGATATGGGACGAGCGGCACGTGAACGTGTAAAAGACGCCACCCCCGAAAAACTGTCAAGTCAGCTTATTTCGCTTTATCAAAAATTACTGGATTAAAAATGCGCATCCTAATGATTATTGATGGTTTACCCGGTGGAGGAGCTGAAAAAACGGTTCTTACACTCTCCAGCGGATTAACAGAGATGGGGCATCAGGTCTCTCTCTTCTCGCTGCGGAAAGTGTGCGACTACGCCATTCCGGAAGGCATCGATTATCAGGTCGTTCAGGATACCTGCAAAAAACCGTGGCGGAAGCTAACGGAGATCCCACGCCGCGCCAGGCTGCTGGATCAAGCTATCGAGCGGGCGGAGCGCAGCGGCAAATTTGATGTGGTGTTCTCGCATCTGCATAAAACTGACCGCATCGTGGCGCACTGCCGCGCCCTGGAGCGCAATAAAGTGTGGTTCTGTGTGCATGGCATGTTCTCATTCTCCTACCTTCGCCATCGCCGTGGGCTTTCACGCTGGTTTAAGCACACTAAAATTCGCCATACCTACGAAAACCGCAACGTGGTCGCCGTCTCAGGCGCCGTGTTGAAAGATCTTTCAGAAACGCTGGCCCTGAATCTCCGACGCACGGCGGTAATCCATAATCCTTTTGATATTCCTGAAATCCAGCGTCTGGCGGACGCCCCCTTTGAGATGCAGGGAAAGGATTACATCATTCACGTCGGCCGCTTCCATGAACACAAGCGCCACGATCGCCTGCTACGGGCGTTCGCGCTGAGTCAGCTCAATACCACGCTGGTTATGATGGGCAATGGCTCTGAGGCTAAAATTCAAAAGCTTAAGCAGCTTGCCCGCGAACTGGGCATTGAAGACAAAACGGTTTTCCGTCCGTTCGAACCTAATCCTTATCCCTGGATTAAAGGGGCACGCCTTTTAGTGTTAAGTTCTGACTGCGAAGGTTTTGGTAATGTGCTGGTTGAATCCATTATCTGCCAGACGCCACCCGTCAGTACACATTGTCCAGGTGGCCCCGCCGAAATCCTCAAGGGAGACTTATCCCGCGGTCTGGCAGAGATGAATGACGAGTCTCTGGCAAAAACGCTGGCGGATATTTATACCTCTCCACCGGTCGTTGATCGCGCAACCATTGCATCGTTCGGTATCAAGGCCATTTGCCAGCAATATATTGCTTTGGTCGACAATCAAAAATAATCAGGTTTCTTATGCAAAATTCAGCGCCATTATTAAGCGTGGTGGTAGCCGTTTATAACGGTGAAGCGTTCCTGGATCAGTTCTTTACCTGCCTTGTGGATCAACGCATCGACAGCATGGAAGTCATCATCGTCAATGACGGCTCCACGGACCGTTCGATGCAGATCGTCGAAAACTGGCGCGAAAAGCTGCCGCAGATGCAGGTTATTGAGCAGCAAAATCAGGGCGTATCCATCGCGCGTAATACCGGTCTGGCCGTCGCGACGGGCCAATATCTTTCTTTCCCTGATATTGATGATGTCTTTAAACCCGGCATGTATCAGCACCTGCTTGATATGGCTGTTACGCAACGTCTTGATGTCGCTACCTGTAACGGCAACTACGTATGGGAAAATAATAAGAAGCCTTCACGCCCTATTTTCCCTGAAGACAAACTGGCATCAACGGGCGTCATGTCCGGCCCTGCATGGCTCAAAATGGCGCTCGACTCCCGTAAGTTCCTGCACGTGACCTGGCTGAACATCTATCGTCATGACTTTATTCGCGAGCACGGTTTTCACTTTGAACCGGGGCTGCGCCATCAGGATATTCCGTGGACCACAGAAGTACTGCTGGCGGCGGAGCGGGTGCAGTACACCAGTGAACGTTACTACGACTACTACATTCACTCTGCGTCGGTGTCTCATATGCCGGACAATGACGACACGCTCATTCGCTCGGCGCGTCACTACATGAAAATCCTGCAGATGCTCGATGCCATAAATCAGCGCTATCCCGATAAAGTGAAAGGGATCCCTGCTTGCCACTGGCAAATTGCCAAAGAAGGGCTGGGCATCATTCATACTTTCGACAACATGAAAGATGAGCAGAAAAAAGCATTTATTATCAAAGAGTTTTTCGATAAAGGGATCTGGAAACTCATCTGGAAAAATGCAAAAAGTCCCCGACTGCGCTGGCGACTGGGCCGTCGTTACTTCCGTTTGAAGCGCTATGTGGCATAAGAGATAGCTTTACCTGGCCCAAATGCTTAGAATTTGCCCGCCGAAACTAAAAAGACGGATAATCGCTTGGAATTGTTGTATACCGCCCTGCTCTATATCATTCAGCCACTGGTGTGGCTGAGACTGCTGCTTCGTAGCCGTAAAGCGCCTGCGTACCGAAAACGCTGGGCTGAACGCTATGGCTTCTGTCGCAATAAAGTTGCCCCGGACGGTATTTTGCTGCATTCCGTTTCTGTTGGCGAAACGCTGGCAGCGATCCCGCTGGTTCGCGCCCTGCGTCACCGTTATCCGTCGCTGCCGATCACCGTCACGACCATGACCCCGACCGGCTCTGAGCGCGTGATGTCCGCCTTCGGTAAAGACGTGCATCACGTCTATCTGCCTTACGACCTTCCCTGCGCCATGAACCGTTTTCTGGAAACCGTTCGCCCTAAACTGGTGATCGTGATGGAAACCGAGCTGTGGCCGAATATGATTTCCGCTCTGCATGCCCGTAAGATTCCACTGGTGATCGCGAACGCGCGTCTGTCTGAGCGGTCGGCGAAAGGCTACGGCAAGCTGGGGAAATTTATGCGCCGCCTGCTCAGCAAGATCACACTGATTGCTGCGCAAAACGAAGAAGACGCAGCGCGCTTTATCTCGCTTGGCCTGAAACGCAACCAGCTGGCGGTGACAGGCAGCCTGAAATTCGATATCTCCGTCACGCCTGAACTTGCGGCCCGTGCTATCACGCTGCGCCGCCAGTGGGCACCGCGTCGCCAGGTCTGGATTGCGACCAGCACCCATGATGGCGAAGAGGCGATTATCCTGCAGGCGCATCGTAAGCTGCTGGAGAAATTCCCCGATTTGCTGCTGATTCTGGTGCCTCGCCATCCCGAGCGTTTTAAAGACGCCCGTGAAATGGTGCAAAAAGGCGGCTTCAGCTTCACCCTGCGCAGCAGCGGTGAGATCCCCTCCACCAGCACGCAGGTGGTTATTGGCGATACTATGGGTGAGCTGATGCTGCTGTATGGCATCGCTGATCTGGCCTTTGTTGGCGGCAGCCTGGTGGAGCGTGGTGGCCATAACCCGCTGGAGCCAGCGGCCCATGCCATTCCCGTACTGATGGGTCCACATACCTTCAACTTCAAAGATATCTGTGCGAAATTGCAGCAAGCGGAAGGGCTAATTACCGTGACCGATGCGGATTCGGTGGTCAAAGAGGTCTCGACTCTGCTGACCGACGAAGATTACCGCCTGTGGTACGGTCGTCATGCCGTCGAAGTGCTGCATCAGAACCAGGGTGCCCTCACTCGTCTGCTGCAGCTTCTGCAACCTTATCTGCCGCAGCGGAGCCACTAATGTCAACGCGCCTGTCGGTCGTTCTGATCGCCAAAAACGCTGCCGACCTGCTTCCGGATTGCCTGGCCTCCGTTGCCTGGGCTGACGAAATTATCCTGCTCGACTCCGGCAGTGAAGACAACACGGCGGACGTTGCCCGCGCAGCGGGTGCAAAAGTCTATACCAACACCGACTGGCAAGGTTATGGCATACAGCGCCAGCGCGCGCAGGGATATGCCACCGGTGATTATGTACTGATGCTCGACACAGACGAACGCATCACGCCGGAGCTGCGTCAGGCCATTCAGGCGGTGCTCGCCGCACCAACGCCGGGCACGGTCTACAGCATTGCGCGTCGTAACTATTTCCTTGGCCGTTTTATGCGTCACAGCGGCTGGTACCCCGACCGGGTCACGCGCCTCTTCGAGCGCGTGCGGTATCAGTACAATGATAATCTGGTCCATGAATCCCTGGCCTGCGACAGTGCGCCAGTCGTCCCTCTGACGGGCGATCTTTTGCACCTGACCTGCCGGGATTTCGCCAGCTTCCAGCGTAAACAGCTCAACTATGCCACCGCCTGGGCACAGGAGCGCCATCAGCGCGGCAAGAAGGCCACGCTGACAGGTATCTTCACCCATACGCTGGGGGCGTTTCTGAAAACGCTGCTGCTGCGTGGCGGCGTGCTGGACGGTAAACAGGGCTGGTTACTGGCCGTGGTAAATGCCCAGTATACTTTCAACAAATACACCGAGCTGTGGGCGCTCAGCCGCGGCTACTCAGAGAAAACGTGAGCCATGAGCACAAAAGCGATTTATCCAGGTACCTTTGATCCGATCACCAATGGTCATCTTGATATCATCACCCGTGCGGCGTGCATGTTCGACAAGGTGATTCTGGCGATTGCTGCCAGCCCCAGTAAAAAACCGATGTTTGACCTGAACGAGCGTGTTGCGCTTGCCACCGAGGCCATTGCGCACCTGCCGAACGTTGAGGTGGTGGGCTTCAGCGATCTGATGGCCAACTTTGCCCGCGCTCAGCAGGCGACGATTCTGATCCGTGGCTTACGCGCGGTGGCAGACTTCGAGTATGAGATGCAGCTGGCGCACATGAACCGTCATTTGATGCCGGAGCTGGAAAGCGTATTTCTGATGCCATCCAAGGAGTGGTCGTTCATCTCTTCCACGCTGGTGAAAGAGGTGGCGCGTCATCACGGGGACGTTACCCATTTCCTGCCGGTTAACGTCCACCAGGCGTTGATGGACAAGCTAAAGTAGCGCTATTTCTGGCACTGACGGCAATAGAATGTGGCGCGCTGGGCATGCTTTGTTGCGATGATCGGCGTTCCACACACTCTGCACGGCTCGCCTTTGCGGCCATACACCTGCAGCTCCTGAGCAAAATAGCCTGGCTTACCATCGCTTTGCAGGAAGTCCTTCAGCGTCGTTCCCCCCTGCTCAATTGAGCGAAGCAGCACCGCTTTAATCACCCGCACCAGCAGCTCACACTCCTGCGCCGACAGCGAAGAGGCCAGCCGATCGGGATGGATCCCGGCCGCAAACAGCGATTCACTGGCATAGATATTCCCCACGCCGACCACCAGCTTGTTATCCATCAGCCAGGGTTTAATCGGGGTTTTCTTTTTCGCACACTTCGCTTTCAGGTATTCCGCGTTAAACGCTTCTGAAAGCGGCTCTGGCCCCAGATGTGCCAGTACGCTATGTCCTTCCAGTTCTTTGGTCCACAGCCATGCGCCAAAGCGGCGGGGATCGGTATAACGCAACACTTTGCCGTTACTCATCACCAGATCGACATGGTCATGCTTTTCCGCAGGCAGCTCTTCAGTGAGGATCCGCAGGCTGCCGGACATGCCAAGATGAATGATAATCCAGCCATCGGGCAGCTCCAGGAGCAGATATTTCGCGCGGCGCTGGACGCTGAGGATCGGTTTATCGCTTAACGCATGGATCTCATCAGAAACCGGCCAACGGAGGCGGCCGTTACGCACGGTAGCATGAAGAATAGTCGCGCCGACCAGATGCGGCTCAATACCGCGGCGGCTGGTCTCCACCTCAGGTAATTCAGGCATGATTCCTCCGTAGTAAGATGCAGAATGCAAAAAACCCCGCAGTTGCGGGGTTTTTCAATACAAGGAGGCTAAAATTATTTGATTTTAGCTTCTTTGTACATTACGTGCTGGCGTACAACTGGATCGAATTTTTTCAGTTCCAGTTTTTCCGGCTTAGTACGTTTGTTCTTCGTGGTGGTGTAGAAGTGACCTGTACCAGCAGAAGAAACCAGCTTGATTTTCTCGCGAATACCTTTAGCCATGATTTATTTCCTCTTTAAGTACTTAGTACTTTTCGCCACGGGCACGCAGTTCGGACAGAACTGTATCGATGCCTTTCTTATCAATTACACGCATACCTTTAGCAGATACGCGCAGGGTGACAAAACGCTTCTCGCTCTCAACCCAGAAACGGTGAGAGTGCAGGTTCGGCAGGAAACGGCGTTTAGTCGCGTTCAGTGCGTGGGAACGGTTGTTACCGGTCACCGGACGCTTGCCAGTAACTTGGCAGACTCGGGACATGTCTATTCTCCAAAAATCAAATTAGCTCGAGCTTCGTATGGGGTATCGGCGCCTCGTCAGGCTTTACAGCCCGGTCATCGCATAGTTCTATTGAACTCTCGATTGCCAGGCCCAAATGCCAAACCCGAGATTCTCAAAGGTGGCGTAGTATACGCTGACTCGGCGGTGTGCTCAAGTCCCGAACAGACAAAGATCCCGATGGATCGCGAGAAATAGCCTAAATCCAGCCATGTTCTGCAAAAGAAAGGTACTCTCCGCGGCCAATTATCAGATGGTCCAGCACACGAATGTCCATGAATTGACAGCATTTGACAATGCGGTCGGTGATCTCTTTGTCAGCTCTGCTTGGTTCTGCACAGCCAGAAGGGTGATTATGCGCGAGTATCACGCCGGCTGCATTCAATTTTATTGCTTCGCGCACAATTTCACGCGGATGAACCTCTACATGGCTTAGCGTGCCCGAGAAAAGGTGGCTATGCTTGAGCACCCGGTTCCGGTTATCGAGAAAGATCACCATAAAGATCTCGCGTTCAATATCGGTTAACTGACTTTGCAGAAACTCGCGCGTCATCGCAGGAGTCAGTATCGGGTCCTCTTCCTGCATACGAACACACTGAAAACGGCGGGCCAGCTCGGCAATCCCCTTAAGCTGGGCATATTTCGCCACACCGATACCCTCCACATGCGCAAACTCCGCCAGTTCCGCCGTCATCAAACCGTAGAGTGAACCAAAATGGCCTATCAGATCTTTTGCCAGCGTAAAGACCGTTTTGCCCGGCGTACCGGTGCGCAAAAAAAGCGCCAGCAGTTCCTCATCTTTTAGCAAAGTGACGCCATAGCGCAGCAATTTTTCGCGCGGTAAGAGCAGTTCATCCTCGTCTTCCATGCTTTTTCTCCCTGTTTTTTGCCCATCTTGCCATAGGCTACTCAGGTACCTGACTCTCGCGTCTCGTTCTTGCGTAACGCCTCGCAAAGTGACCGAAGGACAAGATCACCCCGTTTTTGGGATTGTGATAAAATGCCCGCTCTCTGGTGAAACCCAACAGGAAAGAATCATGATGAGCCTGGCCGGTAAAAAAATCGTTCTTGGCGTTAGCGGCGGCATTGCAGCCTATAAAACGCCGGAACTGGTGCGCCGTCTGCGCGAGCGCGGGGCCGACGTACGGGTCGCGATAACCGAAGGCGGAAAAGCCTTTATCACTCCTCTGAGCCTGCAGGCCGTTTCAGGATACCCGGTATCTGACAGCCTGCTTGACCCTGCCGCAGAAGCCGCGATGGGCCATATTGAGCTTGGGAAATGGGCAGACCTGGTTATCCTTGCCCCCGCCACGGCCGATTTAATTGCCCGCGTTGCCGCCGGGATGGCGAACGATCTGGTTTCGACCATTTGTCTGGCCACGCCCGCTCCTGTTGCCGTCGTGCCGGCCATGAATCAGCAGATGTATCGCAATGCCGCGACCCAGCATAATCTACAGACGCTGGCCTCGCGCGGCCTGCTGATCTGGGGGCCGGACAGCGGGAGCCAGGCCTGTGGCGATGTCGGACCAGGTCGTATGCTTGATCCATTGACTATTGTCGATATGGCCGCGGCCCATTTTTCGCCTGTCAACGACCTGCAACATCTCAACATCATGATTACAGCCGGCCCAACGCGCGAGCCGCTGGATCCGGTACGTTACATTACCAACCACAGCTCCGGTAAAATGGGCTTTGCGATTGCGGCCGCAGCGGCGAAACGCGGCGCGAACGTCACGCTGGTCAGTGGCCCGGTCTCGTTACCTACGCCGCCTTTTGTGCAGCGTATTGACGTCACCACCGCGCTGGAAATGGAGGCCGCGGTACAGGCCCGTGCGCAAAATCAGCAGATTTTTATCGGTTGTGCTGCCGTCGCGGACTACCGCGCAGAGACCATTTCTGATGCCAAAATCAAAAAGCAAGGCGATGAATTAACACTAAAAATGGTGAAAAACCCGGATATCGTTGCTGGCGTCGCCGCGCTGAAAACCCATCGTCCTTACGTTGTTGGGTTTGCCGCAGAAACAAATAATGTGGAAGAATATGCCCGGCAAAAACGTACCCGCAAAAACCTCGATTTGATTTGCGCGAATGACGTATCGCTGGCCACGCAAGGATTTAACAGCGACAGCAACGCACTGCACCTTTTCTGGCAGGATGGAGATAAAATCTTACCGCTTGAGCGCAAGGAACTCCTGGGCCAACAATTACTGGACGAGATCGTTACCCGTTATGATGAAAAAAATCGACGTTAAGATTCTGGACCCGCGTGTTGGCGAGCAATTCCCGCTACCAACCTATGCCACCTCCGGCTCTGCCGGTCTTGACCTGCGCGCCTGTCTCGATGACGCCGTAGAACTGGCTCCGGGTGCGACCACCCTGATCCCAACGGGCCTGGCGATTCACATTGCTGACCCTTCACTGGCGGCGGTGATCCTGCCACGTTCAGGCCTGGGTCATAAGCATGGTGTCGTGCTGGGTAACCTGGTCGGCCTGATCGACTCTGACTACCAGGGCCAGCTGATGGTCTCCGTCTGGAACCGGGGTCAGGACAGCTTCACCATTGAACCGGGCGAGCGTATCGCGCAGATGGTCTTTGTACCTGTGGTGCAGGCAGAATTTAACCTGGTGGCAGACTTTGATGCCACCGACCGTGGCGAAGGCGGCTTCGGCCATTCCGGGCGCAAATAACCGCCCGACAGACACGCATCTCACAGCGCCATAATGTCATAACAAACCGCAAACGCCAGTTTGCGGTCGCTGTGTGGATGCCAGCCTGACAAGTGCTTATTTTCAGGGGTATTTTGCAACATGGCAGAAAAACAAACCGCGAAAAGGAACCGTCGCGAAGAAATACTTCAATCTCTGGCTCTGATGCTTGAATCCAGCGATGGCAGTCAACGCATCACCACCGCAAAACTGGCCGCCTCTGTAGGCGTGTCTGAAGCGGCGCTGTACCGTCATTTCCCGAGCAAAACCCGGATGTTCGACAGCCTGATCGAGTTTATCGAAGACAGTCTGATCACGCGTATCAACCTGATTCTGAAAGACGAAAAAGACACCACTGCGCGTCTGCGTCTGATTGTGCAATTGATTCTGGGATTTGGAGAACGTAACCCGGGCCTGACCCGTATTCTGACTGGCCATGCGCTGATGTTTGAGCAGGACAGACTGCAGGGTCGCATTAACCAGCTTTTCGAGCGTATTGAAGCGCAGCTGCGCCAGGTACTGCGTGAGAAGAAAATGCGTGAAGGCGAAGGTTACAACACGGATGAAACGCTGCTGGCAAGCCAGATCCTGGCGTTTTGCGAAGGGATGCTCTCCCGTTTTGTACGCAGTGAGTTCAAATACAGCCCAACGGACGATTTCGACGCCCGTTGGCCGTTAGTGGCGGCGCAGTTGCAGTAACGTCGTTGCCGGATGGCGGCTACGCCTTATCCGGCCCACAAATTGCGCAGGCCCGGCAAGCAACGCGCCACCGGGCAATTCCGTTACACGCCAAACTCTTCGCGATATGCCCGCACCGCAGCCAGATGATCCGCCATCTCTGGCTTCTCTTCCAGATACGCAATCAGGTCTTTCAGATTAATGATTGACGTCACTTTGCAGCTGTAATCACGTTCAACTTCCTGAATGGCCGAGATTTCACCACGACCCCGTTCCTGACGGTCCAGAGAAATCAACACGCCAGCCAGCGTCGCGCCGTTGGCCTGGATAATCTCCATGGATTCGCGAATGGCGGTACCCGCGGTGATGACGTCGTCCACCAGCATCACGCGCCCCTGCAGTGGGCTGCCAACCAGGTTGCCGCCTTCACCGTGGGTTTTGGCCTCTTTACGGTTAAAGCAGTACGGCACGTCGCGGTCATGGTGTTCTGCCAGCGCAACCGCGGTGGTGGTCGCAATCGGAATGCCTTTATAGGCCGGGCCAAACAGCAGGTCGAAATCAATCCCTGAATCCACCAGCGCTTCGGCATAGAAACGGCCTAACAGCGCCAGATCGCGCCCGGTATTGAACAGCCCGGCATTGAAGAAATAGGGGCTCTTGCGCCCGGATTTCAGCGTAAACTCGCCAAACTTGAGGACCTGCTTGTTAAGCGCAAACTCAATAAACTGGCGCTGATACGGTTTCATGGATTCGCTCCTTTGTCTTTTCTGTCTTACAGGCAAAAAAAAGGCGACTCATTGGTCGCCTTTAAAATCAATTTTCTAACGCCGCTTTCTGCGTCGTTACAATAGATTCAATTCCCCCTCGGGCCAGAGCCAGCAAGGTGAGAAGTTCTTCGTGGGTAAACGGTTCGCCTTCTGCGGTGCCCTGCACCTCAATGATACGTCCGTCTTCGGTCATCACCACGTTCATGTCAGTTTCGGCAGCGGAGTCTTCTACGTATTCCAGATCGCAAAGCGCTTCACCGTTAACGATACCGACGGACACCGCGGCAACCATCCCTTTCATTGGGTTTGTTTTCAGCTTACCGGCCGCAACCAGTTTATTCAGGGCATCCGCCAGCGCCACACAGGCACCGGTAATCGATGCGGTACGCGTGCCACCGTCAGCCTGAATGACGTCGCAGTCCAGGGTAATGGTGAATTCGCCCAGCGTTTTCAGATCAACAGCGGCGCGCAGCGCACGCGCGATGAGACGCTGAATTTCCATGGTACGGCCGCCCTGCTTACCCTTTGCCGCTTCACGGGCATTACGGGTATGCGTTGCACGCGGCAGCATGCCGTATTCAGCCGTGATCCAGCCCTGGCCCTGACCTTTCAGGAAACGCGGAACGCCTTCTTCAATGGAAGCCGTGCACAGCACTTTGGTGTCACCAAACTCAACCAGAACGGAGCCTTCAGCGTGTTTTGTATAGTTACGGGTCAGGGTGACGGGACGCACCTGATTGGCGCTACGACCTGCTGGACGCATGATGAATTCTCCGGCTTGAAACGAATGTGGCTGCGCATTATACGGATAAAGGACGCTTATTCCTATCCTGAGAAGCCCCTGAAAGCTATAATCCCCCCATCTCTCCTTTAAAAACGGGAATATCTATGATCCGCAGTATGACCGCCTACGCCCGGCGTGAAATCAAGGGTAGCTGGGGTAGCGCTACCTGGGAAATGCGTTCGGTAAACCAGCGCTATCTGGAAACCTATTTCCGTATGCCGGAGCAGTTCCGCAGCCTTGAGCCTGTGGTGCGTGAGCGTATCCGTACGCGTCTGACGCGCGGCAAAGTGGAATGTAACCTGCGTTTTGAGCCGGATGCCAGCGCGCAGGGCGAACTGATCCTCAACGAAAAACTGGCAAAACAGCTCGTCAATGCGGCGAACTGGGTCAAAATGCAAAGCGACGAAGGCGAAATTAATCCGGTTGATATTCTGCGCTGGCCTGGCGTCATGGCTGCCGGAGAGCAGGATCTGGATGCAATTGCCGCTGAAATCCTTGCCGCCCTCGACAGCACGCTGGATGATTTTATCGTTGCTCGCGAAACCGAAGGCCAGGCACTGAAAGCGATGATTGAACAGCGCCTTGAAGGCGTCAGCGCCGAAGTGGCAAAAGTACGTACCCATATGCCGGAAGTGCTGCAGTGGCAGCGCGAGCGTCTGGTTGCCAAACTGGAAGAAGCGGAAGTTCAGCTGGAAAATAACCGTCTGGAACAAGAGCTGGTGCTGATGGCGCAGCGCGTTGACGTGGCCGAAGAGCTGGACCGTCTGGAAGCACACGTTAAAGAGACCTACAACATTCTGAAGAAGAAAGAAGCCGTTGGGCGTCGTCTCGACTTTATGATGCAGGAATTCAACCGCGAGTCGAATACCCTGGCGTCTAAATCAATCAATGCCGACGTGACGAATTCCGCCATTGAGCTCAAGGTACTGATTGAGCAAATGCGCGAGCAGATCCAGAATATTGAGTAAGCTATCAGCAACTCACACCAAGCATCAAAAAATCAAGAAGCCCGCGACATTGCGGGCTTTTTTGTTATCATGGACTATCATGAAAACGCGACAAAGCGCATGATTAGGGTGTACACAATGGTGTACCCATTGATATTTGTGTACATCAGTTTGGGTACACCCCAATTCAAAACTTGGATATTCGCAAAATGCCAAAACTAACTGATATGCAGATCCGCGCATGGATAAAGGCCGGGGAGCGATTCGAGGGACGGGCTGACGGGAACGGGTTATATCTACGCTACCGTGAAACTGATAAAACCCCCACATGGAGATTCCGATATAAGCTTGCCGGGAAGTCACGCGCTATGCTGATTGGCTCGTATGCTGAACTGTCATTAGCCAAAGCCAGAGAAACAGCCAAAGAGCTATCCGCCCGCGTATCGTTAGGCTATGACGTTGCCGGGGAGAAACAGGAACGTAAAGCCAAAGCACTGGCAAAAATTGAAGATGACAAAAACGCCATGCGTGTTTCTCAGCTTGCCGCAGAATATTTCGAGCGTCAGATCCTGCCACGCTGGAAGCACCCTGACATTCTCCGTCGCCGCATCGACAAAGATATAAACCCCTGCATTGGTCAAATGAGGGTGGAGGACGTGAAACCACGCCACATTGACGACATGCTAAAAGGCATTGTTGACCGTGGAGCGCCAACCATAGCGACAGACGTTCTACGCTGGACGCGCCGCATATTTGATTACGGAATTAAACGTCACGCGCTGGAGATAAATCCGTGCTCAGCCTTTGAGGTTTCGGACGCTGGCGGGAAAGAGGTTGCCCGTGAACGATGGCTTACCCGTGACGAGTTGATCAGACTTTTTCAAGCCATGCGACAGGCTAAAGGGTTTAGCCGCCAGAATGAGCTTACATTCAAGCTCCTGCTAACCTTATGCGTACGTAAAATGGAGCTATGTGCCGCCCGCTGGGAAGAATTCGACCTGGATGGGGCAATCTGGCATCTGCCAGAAGAACGAAGTAAAAACGGCGATGCCATCGACATACCGTTGCCGCCCCCAGCAGTAGAGTGGCTGCGAGAGCTGTGCACCTTTTCGTGCAATAGCAAATGGGTATTACCTGCCAGAAAGATGCAAAACCGCATGATCCCCCATATTCAGGAAAGCACCCTGCCCGTTGCGCTGGCAAAGGTTCGCGCTGAAATGCCCGATGTACCCCACTACACCATTCATGATTTCCGGCGTACTGCCCGTACCCATCTTGCTGCGCTGGGCGTTGATCCAGTGGTGGCCGAACGCTGCCTTAACCACAGAATTAAGGGTGTAGAAGGGATTTATAATCGCTACCAATATTTTGAGGAGCGCAAAGCCGCACTTATGTTGTGGTGTGATTTGCTGGTGGCACTGGAACGCGGTGAAGATTACAACGTGACGCCTATCATAAAGGCGCATAAGCTATCGTAAGAACAGATTGAGCCTAGTTCGACGGGACGAAAAGCGGATAGCCTTACTGCCTGACTCAATCCTATTTTAGGCATTGCGTGAAAGGTTACGCTATGAGCAAATTGTTCCAGTTGAAAAGTTGGTTGACCATCGAGGAAACCGCAAACAGGTTAACCACAACACTCGGTGAAAAGGTATCTGTAGCCGATTGTCTACAATTGGCTGTAGAAGGCCACATTACAATTTCAGCAATGCTGGATGAAGGCCGTTACGCTATCGCATCACAGGTCATCAAAACATCACAACGAAAGGTTTGTGAAAAATGGATCATTGAAACCAATAGCGACGGCGCAGTAATTAGAACCATTGCTGGTGATGAGTTCTATTCTAACGAGCAACTAGATTATGAATATGAAGATATAGAAAGAGTCAGTGATGTTTTTCGTATAAATCATGGCATATACGATCTACCGATGGTTGGGGCAGAATCTTTAGATGTTATGCACGAGTTTGACCTTTCACGCGCCAAGGTTCCCCGTGAATTTCACAACATGGAAGGTGCTTTCCTCTTAACAGAATTTGGTCTGGTGAACATTCTGAACGCGTTCGATGAATATGCCATCAAGTCAGATGAAAATGGAAAACCTAAACTGTACGACAAAGAATCACAGAGGTTTGTTGACTTTAGCCTCGATGGTTATCATCCCTTTTTCTATCCTGCTGATGGGCTGGGTAATGTCGAATTCGTATTCAGAAAAGAAAATATTGCAGAATTTGAAAAGAAAACACTCAGTGATAACAACAGTCTCCTGAACCTCGATGAAAGTCTTTTACTGCTTGGCGCGGTGCTCAGCGCTTTAAAAAAAGCCGAACCAACCTCTAAAAGGTGGACACAAGAAGCTCTCAAAGCAGAAATGCTGGATAGGGGTTTAAAATTAAGCTCCCGCTTACTGGATGAATATTTCTCATCAGCTAACAAATCTTTTAAATCATAAAGTTAATTTCGCAGCGAAAATCCATTTTTCGTTGCGATGACATCTAATCCCCCTGATCACATGATTACCGTAACTTCAACAGCTATCACATGAGTTACAGGACATATGACAGCACATAACGCAGCGCAATCAGCACTTCCTACTACTGGATACATCCGCCGTTTTCGTATGCCGGAACTTCTGGGTGTTTCCATGCCAACCATTGACCGCTGGGTTAAGAACGGTACTCTGCCGCGCCCGGTAAAACTCACCGATAACGTGACCGCCTTTGATGCGGTAGAGATTAATAACTGGCTGGCTGAGCGCCGGGGAAAGGTGGCGTAATGAAAAAGAAAAACCGCCCCGTTCAGCAGGCGGCTAACTCAGATATTCGCACGTCTGATATTACGCCGACTACCAGCCCGGTACAAGTACCTAAGCGCACCCCAAAGAAACACCGCGCCCGCGTCTATATGCTGCGTACTGGAGTAGAGGGATGGACAGAAAATGACATCCTACGCTACTGCCGTCTCTCATCCGGGCGTAATTATGCGTCTGAACTGGAGCGCCAGCTTGATATTCAACTGGAGCGTATCGATGAGAAAAACCCGGATGGTATCGGCGCACACCTGCGCTACCGTTTTTCCAGCCGTGGCGACGTTCTCAAGGTCATCCAGCTTGTGAACCATAACGCCGCCATTAATGAACATCACGGGTTATCTCAGCAGGATATTACCGACATTCTGAACCTCTACCCGGACGCGTTTAACGCCGCATAACGGAGCCTGACAAATGAAAATCGAAAAAAGCCGATTCAATTCGGAGGCCGCCCCACAATCCTACGTTAGCCAGAAAAAAATTCCTCAAGCAGTCGAGGGGGATATTTCCGTTATCCGGTTTGAGGGCATCAAAGTTCGCATCGTCCATATGGATGGCGATCCGTGGTTTATCGCCAAAGATGTTTGTGAGGCACTGGAAATAGCCGATCACAAAGTCGCATTGAGGCGATTAGATGCCGATGAAAAGGGCGAGTGTTTAGCACCCACCCCCGGTGGATTGCAGGTTATGCGTACCGTCTGCGAATCGGGCTTTTACAAATTGATCGCCCGCAGCCGGAAGGCCAGCACCGCTGGAACGTTCGCACATCGTTTCACTAACTGGGTATTCCGCGAGGTTATCCCCTCTATTCGTAAAACTGGCTCCTATGGTGTGCCGTTCGCCTTCCTGAACGACCACAGCAAACGCAAAGCAGCTTACGACAAGAAGGCCAGCAAGCGCGGTAAAGACCTGCAAGCCTGCAAAGGTGAGAAGTCCCGCCTGATCGCCGAAGAAGCGGAGCTATGGCGCAAATATCAGCCTCAATTGCCGGAGGTTCACTGATGACCACCATCCAGAACAAAGCCTTTTCCCTGGCTGGCCTGATGTATGCCTTGCGCGGGATCGCGTACGCGCATGAGGGTAAAGCTGGCATAACAGTGCCAGCTAATGCCAGCTCCTCATTTTCTCGTCGTGGTGACGAGGAGAGTTTCGAGACCAGTACGCGCATGCGTGAAGGTGAGTTTCTGGAGTCCATAAAAAAGGGCTTGCTGAACGGCTGGCGATGGCGAACAACATCGAGGGCGCAATGATTGAGCGCTACGGCATTGAGCAGGGAACAGAGAACGCCATTGTGTTCTACCGCGCCATGCTGGATGCGGAGCGCGGTGAGCTGACCCCGTTCGGACGTGAAACGCTGGCAGAGCTACACGATCACTTCATTGCTGATCTGGATGAAAACGGCTGGCCTGAAATGCCAGCGGCGCACTGAGGGGGCGACATGATTACCAAAAACTTCCGACTGAATGCGTTGGCGAACCAGTACGCGGCGGCACTTTACAACCACATCACGGCTATCAATGGTGGCAATTACTTCATGGTTGACGCGGCAGGCCAGCAAATCCGTGTGGAACTGGTGGGCGGCGTCAGTGGCACGCGCCAGCTTATTGGTGGTTACGCGCTCGAAGCACTCAAAGAGACATACCCTCAATGGGAAAGCATCGGGATCACCATGCTGGAGAAATGCGTTAATGCTGGTGGCCTGACTGATACCGGGCGCGAGATATGGAAAAGCATGGTTGATGATATGGGCGCGACCGTGGCAGGGGGCAATCATGCGTAATATCGACCTTATCCGCGAAGTCACCCACGCCGCTGCCGGACAATGGCCTTTTGTACTGGCTGGCGTGAATATCAACGTTCCTGATTCGCCAAGAAAACATACCACCTGCCCCGCGTGCGGCGGCACGGATCGCTTCCGGTTCGACGACAATGGTCGCGGTAGCTTTATCTGTAACCAATGCGGCGCGGGCGACGGCTTAGACCTGATTAAGAAAGTGAACAACTGCGACACCACGGAGGCGGCATACCTTGCCGCTGATGTGCTGGGTATTGATTACCGGGCAGCGCAAACCGACCCGGCGGCAGCGAGCCAGAGAAGGGAGCAACTGGAAGCTGACCGCCAGCAGCGTGAGCAGGAACGCCAGCAACAGGCAGCAGAGGACACAGAGCAGCGAAGGGCTACGTTTGCCCGTCTGTATGCCGGAATGCGCCAGAACGTCACACAGGGCGAATCTGATTACCTGCAATCAAAAGGGCTGACTGGGTTTAATTACCCTGTTATGTCCGATGGTACGTTACTCCTGCCGCTGGTGGCTGAGTCCGGCGCAGTGGTGGCAGCGCAGACCATCACCCCACAGGGAGATAAGCGACTCCTAGCAGGTTCAGCAAAGCTTGGGGCATATCACGCCGTAAACCCACCGGAACAGCCGCAGGAGGTGCTCATTGCCGAAGGGCTGGCAACTGCCTTATCTGTTCACCTGATACGCCCTGACGCGCTGACGGTGTGCGCCATTGATGCTGGCAACCTGCTCCCCGTCGCAATACGGATGCGCCAGCAGCACCCGCAGGCGCAGATCATCATTGCCGCCGATAACGACCGACTGGACGACAAGCCCAACACCGGCACAGATGCCGCAGAAAAGGCTGCGTTTGCCGTCACGGGCTGGGTTGCTGTACCGCCAACAGATTGTAAAGCCGACTGGAACGACTACCACCAGCAAAACGGGCTGGAAGTAGCTACGGCTGCGTTTAACGATTCAATGTACCAGCCGCAGGGGGAATGCGTGAAACCACAACTACAGGCCATTGAGAGTGGTAAAACTGACCAACCAGAGAAAGACCCGCTAAAACCCCGCATTGAGAGCCGCAAAGATGGCGTTTACTGGATCACGCCTAAAGTGGACAAGGAAAGCGGCGAGATTATCAACAATGAAAGCTGGCTGGCCTCACCGGTGGACGTTGTCGGCACCGGGCGGGACGATAAGGATCAGTTCCTGATTATCCGCTGGCAGGCATTCGGTAGTAATGCGCTGACGACAGCCGCGATCCCCATGGCTGACATTGGCGAGCGCGAAGGATGGCGCATTCTGAAAGCGGGCGGGGTTAACGTCACCACTAAAAGCAGCTTGCGGGCGATTCTGGCTGACTGGCTACAGCGTAGCGGCTCGCGAGAATTGTGGCGTGTTGCTCACGCTACTGGCTGGCAGTGCGGGGCATACATCATGCCGGACGGGGAGATTATCGGCGCACCTGCGCAACCCGTTTTATTCAGTGGCCGCAGTTCTGCCGCTGCCGGGTATACCGTGGCGGGAACCTCTGAGAGCTGGCGTAACAGTGTTGCGGGTCTGGCATACGGTAATTACGCGATGATGACGGGCATTGCCGCCGCACTGGCAGCACCGTTAATCGGGCTGGCTGGCGCTGACGGGTTTGGCATTCACTTCTATGAACAGTCGAGCGCGGGTAAAACCACCACGGCGAACGTGGCGAGCAGCTTATACGGCAACCCGGACTTACTACGCCTGACGTGGTACGGCACGGCGCTGGGTCTGGCGAACGAAGCCGCCGCACACAATGACGGGCTGATGCCACTGGATGAAGTTGGACAGGGGGCAGACCCCATAAGCGTGTCACAGTCTGCTTATGCACTGTTTAACGGCGTGGGGAAATTACAGGGAGCAAAGGAGGGTGGCAACCGCGATTTAAAACGCTGGCGAACCGTGGCGATCAGCACCGGGGAAATGGACTTGGAAACCTTCATAGCCACCGCCGGACGCAAGACCAAAGCCGGGCAACTGGTGCGCCTGCTGAATATCCCGCTGAGTAAGGCGGTGCGCTTCCATGACCACCAGAACGGCAAACAGCACGCCGATGCGCTGAAAGACGCTTACCAGCATCATCACGGCGCTGCCGGGCGGGAGTGGATCAAGTGGCTGGCAGGCCACCAGCAGCAGGCCATTGATACCGTGCGTGAGTGTGAAGTCCGCTGGCGCAGTCTGATTCCTGTCGACTATGGCGAGCAGGTTCACCGCGTGGCCGCACGTTTTGCCATTCTGGAGGCGGCGTTATTGCTGGGTGAAGTAGTCACCGGGTGGGATGCTCAGACGTGCCGTGATGCCATACAGCACAGCTACAACGCGTGGTTGCGTGAGTTCGGCACAGGCAACAAAGAGCACCAGCAGATTATTGAGCAGACGGAGGCGTTTCTTAATGCGTATGGGTTCAGCCGTTTCGCGCCGTTCCCCTATAGTTCTACCGACATGCCCGTTAAGGATCTGGCGGGGTATCGTCAGAAGGGGAACCACGACAGCGATCCTGTAATCTTCTACACCTTTCGCGGCGCATTCGAAAAGGAGATCGCGCAGAACTTTAACCCGACGCAGTTCGCCGAAGTTCTGAAAAATGCCGGGATGCTGAAACCGCCAGCCAGCGGACGTGGTTATCAGCGTAAATCACCGCGTATCGACGGGCGACAGATTAACGTTTATGTCCTGACCTTCCGGCCTGAGGACTACGATGAGCCAGAGGAATAGCATTTCTCACATGCGTAAAAAGGGTGTTGGTTCAGTTAGTTCAGTTGGTTCAATATGTAAATCTTTTTGTTTTATAAGGCCTTTTATTTTCATTTTGAACCAACGCTGAACCAACAACTGCCCGTTTTGAACCAACATGTTTTGATAAGGGCATTCACTCTGGCAGGCAGTGAACCAACAGAAATCCCCGCTGAACCAACACAAAATCGCTAATGTTGGTTCAGTAAAAACCAGTGCTGGTGCGAGCTGGCGGGCAATGAACCAACTGAACCGACTGAACCAACAATATATCTGTTATGTATACCAAATTGACGACCAGGGAATGTAATGAACGAAAATGTACAGAAATTAGTAGAAAACACGGTTAAAGACATACTGCTAGGAAATACAGCATTAACTTTTCTTTTTGCTGTTCCGCTGGCTTATATCTTCAGGAATGGTCTGGATATAGGCATATGGCTCCTCACGTTGTTTATAGCTCCGGCACTATGTGGTGTTGGAACTTGGATCGTGAGCCGCATCCAGCATCATGCCAGAGATTTCTTTCATTCCAGTTGGGCAAGGCGAGGTTATGTTGCATATGTTCTGGGATCTGCTGAGCTTTTGGTTATTTATTCGATTACTCAAATAATTAGAACGCTTATTAAGTAAAAAACACCGAGACCGAGATGTTTTAGCAAGAGGGCTAAACGTGACAGCACAGATTTCTGCATACGGGCGGCTTGTGGCAGATCCCAAGACCCGCACTACAACGAACGGTAACGCCTTCCGGTTCAATGGTGGTAAGAGACAATGGCAGGCCACCAGCGGGAGGTGATGGTTCGCAGTAAAGTTCGCACCAAAACGGCTGTAAATTTTGGACTGTTCTTGACGGATTTTAAACCTTTGTAGCGCTAAACCCGCGCCAGTCGCGGGCTTTACGCCTGATCATGATTTAGGTTGTCCAGAATATTCAGGTTCGCGCCACTGGTTCGCAGTACGCGGACAGGTACGCAGCAAAACTGCGCATTGAGCGTGCGTACCATCGGATGAATATTGTGAATTGCGCAGTTTGCAAAGTAACCACGGAAAACGAAACGGATACCAATGCGCAAATCATCCTCAAGCCCGCGCAGTTACTGGCTTTATTAATGTGAAGCTGCAAAGTTTGTGCGCAATTTACGGTGAAATACGCATATTATTTCGTATTCATTTTTTTGCGCATTCGCAATCTGATTTGCAGCGATTCGTAGGAGGCCAGCCAGTGAGAGACAGGACGCGCAGCTATACCACGGACTTACCCCGCATTGGTCTGAAATTCCTCGCGCACATCCGCAGCAATTTGGTGGGCGCAGTAACCGGTACACAGCTTTCCTGCCAGACAGAGTGCGGAACCCTGTATATCTTCCGACAGGCAGACGGCTACGCCATGACAATCAACGACGTTACACGGGCAATCAGAATCACGACCACACAGGCTGGCTACGGCGTTCGGCAATGGTACGTTTGCCCCCATTGCGTGAAACGGGTAGCGAAGCTGTATATCGGTTCGAAGGATATAGGCTGCCGGAAATGCTGGAAACTCCACTACAAAAGCCAAAGCGTGGATAAGTTAGATCGGATGCGTATGAGCATACGCCGCCAGCGGTACGCCATTTGGGGAGACGGTGAGCAGTTTCGTAATCTGTTTAACCACGCGAACACTTTTCCTAAGCCAAAGGGTATGCGATGGGAGACGTTCGAGCGGAAGTTAGGCAGGCTTATAATGTATGAGGCTGCATACTGGCGGGCGTTCAGTCCGGTTGTGGACAAGATCACCGGGCGTGTGCGGTCGTAATTCGCCGAACAGCTAATACAAAGAGCGGATATAACCAGACAGGGACAATCACCATGACGTCACATTTTAGGGCGGTGATCACGTAGACTATCAGGAGGAGGGGTAAAAATATTTGCGGTATAATGTTACCTTGTGATGCTTCACGCTCCCTCTTAAGGCGATGGATATGGCTAAAGATCTTACTACCTCCGCACATGACCGACAGAACATACTTAATAATTCTTATGCCCTAACTCATGCTGAAAAACATATGTCCTTAGGTGGGATTGAGTTCAATGGCGAAAAAGTGTTCACAAAAAACCAGTTGATTGAACTTTTTGATGTAAGCGACACAACGATTGAACGCTATATTAACAATCACTTAGATGAATTAAAAAACAATGGATACACCCTCTTAAGAGGAAAATCTCTAAAGGATTTCAAAGAGATAGCAGATGGTACCCTCATCAATGAAGGTACCAAAACCTCAATACTAGGCATATTCAAGTTTCGCTCAGTTTTGAACCTAGCAATGTTACTAGTTGAAAGCGAACAAGCACGTGCAATACGAGCTCGCCTTTTAGATATTGTTATCGATACGCTGGCAGAACGTTCAGGCGGCCATACAAAATTCATCAATCAACGTGATGAAGACTACTTAGTAGCTGCGTTCAAAGACGAAAGCTATAGAAAAAAATTCACTGACGCTTTAGATGAGTACGTCGAAGGCAACAAATGGAAGTATGGGAATTTAACAAACTCGATCTACCAAAGCATTTTTCATGAAAATGCCAATGAGTATCGCAGTGTTCTTAAGCTACACCAAAATGACAAGATTAGAGATACTATGTACTCGGAGGTGTTGACTTTAATCTCTAGCTTTGAGGCTGGTTTAGCACATGAAATCAAGCAGAAAGCCGAACATCTTGGTCGCAAGCTCACTTATAAAGAAGCAGAATCCATACTTAAACAAATGGAGGGGCATCCTCTATATGAGCCAATGCTAGTAGACGTTAGGACTAAAATGGCTAGCAGAGATTTATGCTTTCGCGATGCCCTACATGAAAAACTTGAAGCGTATGTTAAAGCTGTTCCTGCGGGTGATTTTGAGCGTTTTCTTGGAGAAAAAAGCAAGTCATTAGAGGAAAGGCTCAATGACCCTGAAACCCTAGAAGTGTTTAAAAGATTGAAAGATCGCTAGGGGTATCAATGGACGATATAACATTCAATTATTTTGACATTCATCACGCTATTCGAGTTCATGATTGGATCATTGATAAAACAGGCGGCTTACACGGAATCAGAGACCAAGGGGTACTTGAAAGTGCCCTTGAGCATATCCAAAACGATTGGTATTACCCCGAGTTCGTGGATAAGCTAAGTCACTTATTCTTTGCAATAAATAAATTTCACGCTTTTACTGACGGAAACAAAAGATCAGGCATCGCCCTTTCAACATACTTTCTTGAGATAAATGGTTTCGGCCATTGTGTGCAGCTTTTTGTGCGCGAAATGGAAAACATCGCTGTTTGGGTGGCTGATGGGGCGATAGAAAAGGAATTGCTCAAAAACATCATCCATGATCTGATCTTGTGCGAAGAAATACTTGAAACAACCAAGCTGAATATCGCCATAGCTGTAATGGAGTTTGACGCTCAAAGGCATGGTTAAAAAACAAACACATTGATTTTATGTGTACACAAGGGTGTACCTACTGAAAAAAATCATTACCAAAAAACCAGTAACTACGCAGCTTTAAGACGCCTACTCAACAAACAGATCCAATATTGAGTAATACTATTCGGGTGGCGTCGACCGACGTCACCCATTACTATTTCTAATCCATTTTAACCCGTCTTTTCTCGCTTTGCCGCCACCAATCAACCTTCTCCACTATGGGTTGATAAAATTTTATAGGGCAAACCCGCTCCCTTTAGAAAATCTCAATCGTGATCGTGCGCACAAAACGTTAACCTTCCCGGCTTCACACCGGAGGTTATATGCTGCTTCACACTCTTTATCTCATTGGCATCACTGCAGAAGCCATGACTGGCGCGCTTGCAGCCGGTCGTCGCCGAATGGATACCTTCGGCGTGATCATTATTGCCACAGCGACCGCGCTGGGCGGCGGTTCCGTGCGCGATATTCTGCTGGGCCATTACCCGCTGGGCTGGGTGAAAAACCCCGAGTACGTGATTATTGTGGCGACCGCCGCCGTAGTAACCACCATTGTCGCACCCGTTATGACCCATCTGCGTCGCCTGTTTCTGGTGCTTGATGCGCTCGGGCTGATTGTCTTTTCTATCATTGGCGCACAAATCGCGCTCGATATGGGTGAAGGGCCAGTTATCGCCACCATTGCCGCCGTGGTGACCGGGGTGTTTGGAGGCGTGCTGCGCGATATGTTCTGCAAACGTATTCCTCTGGTCTTTCAAAAAGAGCTGTATGCCGGCATCTCCTTCGCGGCAGCGGTGCTCTATATTGCCCTGCAGCATTATGTTTCGAACCATGATGTGGTGGTCATCTCCACGCTGCTGTTCGGCTTTACGGCCCGCATGCTGGCGTTGCGACTGAAGCTCGGCCTGCCGGTGTTTCACTACAAACACAGCGCTCACTAATTTCAGAATCCCTTGATGTGCTGTTCAGCCAGCCACTTTGCCAGCACATCCACCTCCGGCGCGTGGAGCCAGTTAACGATTTGCCGCGCTTTCTCCTCTCCCGTCCCCGGCAAGGTCTGCCAGTCCATAGCGCTACGCTGGTGCATGGTCTGCCATGATAGCTCTCCGGCGGCTTTCAGGGTCGCCTGAGCCAGCGGAACACCCATCGCCATGATCCAACGAATAAAAGGACGCTCGCGCACCAGATTAAACTGATGCCAGAGCGCCAGTCCGCGTGCAGCCGAAAACCCCGGCGTGGTTTGCAGCTGCGCCTGGGTTAACAACAGCCATGAGAAAATATGTTCAAAGCGATGTGCCTGCCAGAGCGCCCGCCAGCCTGACTCGCCTAAACCGGCAATATCCAGCCCCTGCTTAGAACTGAGCCACGTCAGCCGGGCAAAGAACTGCTCCATACATTCCGGTGAAGCGTAAAAACAGCTGAGAGAATGGTACTGCGGGACTGGAGGTTCTGGTTTTTGCCGGTCGGTCCCTCGCCAGACGACTTTGTCGAATCGGGGGATCCCCTGTCCGGCCAGGCTTACCTGGATCTGGTCGCCCGGCGCGATATCCAGCCTTTGCCAGCGGCCAACGGACCCGAGGCTAACCCGCTGCACCTGTTTATCATCCAGCCGTACTGGCTCCAGCGCCGCCACAACGGCAATTTTACCCGTACGGCCCACAGTGAAGTGAATATCCCGTACTTCAGCAACCTGCGCGACAGGGGGATATTTCCATGCAACAACCCAACTGCCCTCTCCAGGCAGCCAGTTTTCACCCGGCAGTTCATCCGCCGAGCGAACCACAATGCCGTCCGTGGCAAAGGGTAATGCTGCGGTGTGCCACGCTGAGCGCTGCTTTTCTACGGCCTCAATATGCTCTACGGGCAAGGTATAGCGCGCCGTCAGGGTAAATCCCGCGTCAGACAGTTCCGCCAGTGCGGTTTTCATCTCTTTTGGCCCGTCTGGCCAGGCCCAGATGAATACCCCAACCTCTCTCAAAAACGCGTTATCCTGCTGGCGCATCATCGCACCTGCGACTTTTGCGCGTGCATTCATTCCGCCCATCTGCTGCTGAATGTGATTTTCACGCTGCCAAAAAAGCTCTCCCTGTAACACGCTGTTCGCCAGCGCACCGGAAAGATGTTGTGGCACCGACGGTATTAAACGCACCTGCGATGTCCAGTCTTCACCTTTTAACCCATCGCCACGGCTAATGGCCTGAGCCAATGTTCCCCCCCGATACACCAGCGTGACCGCTACACCGTCAACTTTGGGTTGCATCCAGAGATTGCGCCGGGCATGCATCCACTGGCCAAGCTCTTCTTTACTGCTCACCTTATGAACCCCTGTATGGGCGACAGGGTGTTTGATACGTCCCGTCAGGGCGGGAAGTGCTGCGTCAGGTGAGGCATGCCCAAAACAGTGCTGCCACTGTTTTAACCGTCCGTTGAGCTGGTCATACACTTCATCGTTCACTTCGCTGATACCCTGCTGCCAGTAGGCGTCATCCCAGCGTTTGATTTGCGCACTTAACGTCGCAATCTCTTTCTCCGCCCTCGCCTGAGACCACACCGGGCACACCGCCGCCGCAGAACCACACCACAACAGCATGAAGCCGCTTATCCATCGCCACATTGCTACCCCTCCTTTACGTTGCTGGAGGTATAACCCGGCGACGAAAACTACGCTAATGGCAACATTGCGCTTTGCGAGGCGCTATCCAGAGTGAATTTATGTTGCTGCAAAACACAGGTAAAACCTGAAAACGACACGCAAAATGCAATAATCCAGGGGAAAAAGTGTGACAAAGGCTACGTCACACAGCGGCGACGTGTATAATAAGCCCGTATGTAGGACTTCTTCGTTAACACATACAAAAGACTCTCATGGCTCAAGGCACGCTTTATATTGTTTCTGCCCCTAGTGGCGCGGGTAAATCCAGCCTTATTCAGGCACTGTTAAAAACCCAACCGTTGTATGACACTCAGGTTTCTGTTTCACACACCACGCGTAAACCGCGTCCGGGTGAAGTGCACGGTGAACACTATTTCTTTGTCGATCACGACGAATTTAAAGCGATGATTGGCCGAGACGCGTTTCTTGAACACGCAGAAGTTTTCGGGAACTACTACGGTACTTCGCGTGAAACCATTGAGCAGGTTCTGGCAACCGGCGTGAATGTGTTCCTGGATATCGACTGGCAGGGCGCACAGCAAATTCGCAAGAAAATGCCTGATTCGCGCAGTATCTTTATTTTACCGCCGTCGAAAGATGAGCTGGATCGCCGCCTGCGTGGCCGCGGTCAGGACAGCGAAGAGGTCATTGCAAAGCGTATGGAACAGGCAGTTGCAGAAATGAGCCATTACGCCGAATATGATTACCTTATTGTGAATGATGATTTTGATGCCGCACTGAGCGATCTCAAAACCATCCTTCGCGCAGAACGTCTGCGTATGAGCCGCCAGAAGCAGCGACATGACGCATTAATCACCAAACTGTTGGCAGACTGAACCCACTTTCAGTATTATGCCCAGTCATTTCTTCACCTGTGGAGCATTTTAAGTATGGCACGCGTAACTGTTCAGGACGCTGTAGAGAAAATTGGTAACCGTTTTGACCTGGTGCTGGTCGCCGCGCGTCGCGCTCGTCAGATGCAGGTAGGCGGAAAAGATCCGCTGGTACCGGAAGAAAACGATAAAACCACCGTAATTGCACTTCGCGAAATCGAAGAAGGTCTGATCAACAACCAGATCCTCGACGTGCGTGAGCGCCAGGAGCAGCAAGAGCAGGAAGCCGCAGAACTGCAGGCCGTAACCGCCATTGCTGAAGGTCGTCGTTAATTAAACCTGCGGGTCGCCCTTGTATCTGTTTGAAAGCCTGAATCAACTGATTCAAACCTACCTGCCTGAAGACCAGATTAAGCGTCTTCAGCAGGCTTATCTCGTTGCACGTGACGCTCACGAGGGCCAGACACGTTCAAGCGGTGAACCCTATATCACGCACCCGGTAGCGGTGGCCTGTATTCTGGCCGAGATGAAACTCGACTATGAAACGCTGATGGCCGCTCTGCTGCACGACGTGATCGAAGATACCCCTGCCACTTACCAGGATATGGAACAGCTGTTTGGCAAAAGCGTTGCCGAACTGGTGGAAGGGGTGTCCAAGCTTGATAAGCTGAACTTCCGCGACAAGAAAGAGGCGCAAGCCGAAAACTTTCGCAAGATGATTATGGCGATGGTGCAGGATATCCGCGTCATTCTCATCAAACTCGCTGACCGTACCCACAACATGCGCACGCTGGGCTCACTCCGCCCGGACAAACGTCGCCGCATTGCCCGTGAAACCCTCGAAATCTACAGTCCGCTGGCGCACCGTTTAGGTATCCATCATATTAAAACCGAGCTGGAAGAGCTGGGTTTTGAAGCGTTGTACCCGAACCGCTATCGCGTCATTAAAGAGGTGGTGAAAGCCGCCCGCGGTAACCGTAAAGAGATGATTCAAAAGATCCTCTCGGAAATTGAAGGACGTTTACAGGAAGCGGGCATTCCCTGCCGCGTGAGCGGTCGCGAAAAACACCTGTACTCTATTTACTGCAAAATGGTGCTCAAAGAGCAGCGTTTTCACTCGATAATGGATATCTACGCGTTCCGCGTGATCGTCCACGACGCCGATACCTGCTATCGCGTGCTGGGGCAGATGCACAGCCTCTACAAGCCGCGTCCAGGGCGCATGAAAGATTACATCGCCATACCAAAAGCGAACGGCTATCAATCTTTGCATACCTCGATGATCGGCCCGCATGGCGTCCCTGTTGAAGTGCAGATCCGCACAGAAGACATGGACCAGATGGCGGAGATGGGTGTCGCCGCACACTGGGCCTATAAAGAGCACGGTGGTGAAAGCAGCACCACGGCACAAATTCGCGCCCAGCGCTGGATGCAGAGCCTGCTGGAGCTGCAGCAGAGTGCGGGTAGCTCGTTTGAATTTATCGAGAGCGTAAAATCCGATCTCTTCCCGGATGAGATTTACGTTTTCACGCCTGAAGGGCGTATTGTCGAACTGCCTGCGGGCGCGACCCCGGTCGACTTCGCGTATGCCGTGCATACCGATATCGGCCACGCCTGCGTAGGCGCACGCGTTGACAGACAGCCTTATCCGCTGTCTCAACCGCTCGCCAGCGGCCAGACAGTCGAAATCATCACCGCACCGGGCGCACGTCCAAACGCGGCCTGGCTGAACTTTGTTGTGAGCTCCAAAGCGCGCGCCAAAATCCGTCAGCTGCTGAAAAACCTCAAGCGTGATGACTCCGTCAGCCTTGGGCGTCGTCTGCTCAACCATGCGTTGGGTGGCAGCCGTAAGCTGGCAGAGATCCCACCAGAACATATCCAGCGTGAACTCGACCGGATGAAGCTCACCTCTCTGGACGATCTGCTGGCGGAAATTGGGCTGGGTAACGCCATGAGCGTCGTGGTAGCCAAAAACCTGCAGCAGGGCGAAGCAATACCTTCCGCACCTGGCGCATCCGGTCACGCGCATCTGCCGATCAAAGGCGCGGACGGGGTGCTTATCACCTTTGCGAAGTGTTGCCGTCCAATTCCCGGCGATCCGATTATTGCGCATGTCAGCCCGGGCAAAGGGCTGGTTATCCACCATGAATCTTGTCGTAACATCCGCGGCTATCAAAAAGAGGCGGAGAAGTTTATGGCGGTCGAGTGGGATAAAGAGACGGCGCAGGAATTTATCACCGAAATTAAGGTGGATATGTTCAACCACCAGGGTGCCCTGGCGAACCTGACGGCAGCGATCAACACGGCTTCTTCCAACATTCAGAGCCTGAACACGGAAGAAAAAGATGGCCGCGTATACAGCGCCTTTATTCGTCTGACCGCCCGCGACCGCGTGCATCTGGCAAATATTATGCGCAAGATCCGCGTCATGCCGGACGTCATTAAAGTCACCCGAAACCGAAACTAGTTTTATGAATGCACAACGTTATGCACGTATCTGCGAAATGCTCGCCAGGCGTCAGCCTGATCTGACGGTCTGCATGGAGCAGGTCCATAAACCTCATAACGTCTCTGCCATTGTCCGTACCGCAGACGCCGTCGGCGTGCATGAAGTGCACGCCGTCTGGCCCGGTGCCCGCATGCGCACCATGGCGTCGACAGCCGCAGGCAGTAACAGCTGGGTGTCCGTCAAAACCCATCAGACCATCGGAGAAGCCGTATCGCACCTGAAAGGTCGCGGTATGCAAATTCTTGCCACCAACCTGTCTGCCAAAGCGGTCGATTTCCGCGAGATCGACTACACCCGTCCGACCTGCATTTTGATGGGTCAGGAGAAAACCGGGATCACTCAGGAAGCGCTGGATCTGGCGGATCAGGACATCATCATCCCCATGATCGGCATGGTGCAGTCCCTGAATGTCTCTGTGGCCTCCGCGCTCATTCTGTATGAAGCCCAACGCCAGCGTCAGAACGCCGGGATGTACGAGCGCAGCAACAGCATGCTGCCGGAAGACGAACAGCAGCGCCTGCTGTTTGAAGGCGGCTATCCGGTGCTGGCTCGTGTTGCAAAGCAGAAAAAATTGCCTTACCCCCACGTCAACGCGCAGGGCGAAATTGAAGCCGATGCCGGGTGGTGGGCCACCATGCAGTACGCAGGGTAACCGATGAAAGGCCGCCTGCTGGATGCCATCCCGCTCAATAGCCTGACGGGCGTGGGCGCGGCGCAAAGCAGTAAACTGGGCAAAATTGGCCTGCACACCGTGCAGGATCTCCTGCTCCACCTCCCCCTGCGTTATGAAGACCGCACGCAACTTTATAAGATTGGCGATCTGCTGCCCGCGATTTACGCCACCGTTGAGGGTGAGGTGCTGAACTGCAATATCACCTTTGGCGGCCGCCGGATGATGACCTGCCAAATCAGCGACGGCACCGGCATTCTCACCATGCGCTTTTTCAACTTCAACGCGGCGATGAAAAACAGCCTTGCAACAGGCCGCCGGGTGCTGGCGTATGGCGAAGCCAAACGCGGGAAATATGGCGCAGAGATGATCCACCCGGAGTACCGCGTGCAGGGCGATCTCAGCACGCCGGAGCTGCAGGAGACGCTCACCCCGGTCTACCCGACAACGGAAGGTATCAAACAGGCGACGCTGCGTAAGCTCACCGACCAGGCCCTGGAATTACTCGATACCTGCGCCATCACCGAGCTGCTGCCGCCTGAGCTGGCGCAGGGAATGATGAGCCTGCCGGAAGCGCTGCGTACGCTGCATCGCCCGCCGCCCACGCTGCAGCTCAGCGATTTAGAAAGCGGCAAACACCCCGCCCAACGGCGTCTTATCCTTGAGGAATTACTGGCGCATAACCTGAGCATGCTGGCGCTGCGCGCCGGTGCGCAGCGTTTTCATGCCCAACCCTTAAGTCCGCGTGATGAGCTCAAGGATAAGCTGCTGGCCTCCCTGCCGTTTAAACCTACCGGTGCCCAGGCGCGCGTCACCGCCGAGATCGAACGCGATATGGCGCTTGATGTGCCCATGATGCGCCTGGTGCAGGGCGATGTAGGCTCTGGTAAAACGCTGGTTGCTGCCCTGGCAGCCCTGCGCGCCATTGCCCACGGCAAGCAGGTGGCGCTGATGGCGCCGACGGAACTGCTGGCGGAGCAGCACGCGAATAACTTCCGCGCCTGGTTCGCCCCGCTGGGCATTGAGGTGGGCTGGCTTGCCGGAAAACAAAAGGGCAAAGCGCGTCTTGCGCAACAGGACGCCATCGCTCGCGGTGAGGTGCAGATGATTGTCGGCACCCATGCCATCTTCCAGGAGCAGGTGCAGTTTAACGGCCTCGCGCTGGTGATCATCGATGAACAGCACCGCTTTGGCGTGCATCAGCGCCTGGCGCTGTGGGAAAAAGGGCTGCAGCAGGGCTTCCATCCGCACCAGCTGATCATGACCGCCACGCCTATTCCGCGAACCCTGGCGATGACCGCCTACGCCGATCTGGACACCTCCACCATTGACGAGCTGCCGCCGGGCCGTACGCCGGTCACGACGGTGGCCATCCCGGATACCCGCCGCAGCGACATCATCGATCGCGTGCGCAACGCCTGCACCCATGAAGGACGTCAGGCGTACTGGGTCTGCACGCTGATTGAGGAGTCTGACCTGCTTGAAGCGCAGGCCGCAGAAGCAACGTGGGAAGAGCTGAAGCTGGCGCTACCGGAACTGAAGGTGGGCCTGGTGCACGGGCGCATGAAGCCCGCAGAAAAACAGGCCGTCATGCAATCCTTCAAACAGGGTGAGCTGCATTTGCTGGTCGCCACAACGGTGATCGAAGTGGGCGTGGATGTGCCAAACTCCAGCCTGATGATCATCGAAAACCCGGAGCGTCTGGGGCTTGCGCAGTTACACCAGTTGCGTGGCCGCGTGGGCCGTGGTGCGGTGGCCTCACACTGCGTTCTGCTCTACAAAGCCCCGCTCTCAAAAACCGCGCAGATGCGTTTGCAGGTACTGCGTGACAGCAATGACGGATTCGTCATTGCGCAAAAAGACCTGGAGATCCGTGGCCCGGGCGAGCTCCTGGGCACACGTCAGACCGGGAACGCCGAATTCAAAGTGGCAGATTTGCTGCGCGATCAGGCCATGATCCCTGAAGTTCAGCGGCTTGCCCGCCATATTCATGAACGCTACCCCGAACAGGCGGCAGCGTTAATTGAGCGCTGGATGCCGGAAACTGAGCGCTACTCCAACGCCTGATCTCAGGCGAACATCGGCAGCATCAGGTACAGCTTGATCACCAGCGCGTTGACGATATCAATAAAGAATGCCCCAACCATCGGTACCACCAGAAACGCCATATGCGAAGGCCCGAAACGTTCGGTGATTGCCTGCATATTGGCGATTGCCGTTGGCGTGGCACCCAGACCAAACCCACAGTGCCCCGCCGCCAGCACCGCGGCATCGTAGTTTTTGCCCATCATGCGCCAGGTAACGAACATCGCATAGAGCGCCATAAACAGCGCCTGCACCGCCAGAATGGCTACCATCGGCAGCGCCAGCGACGCCAGTTCCCACAGCTTAAGGCTCATCAGGGCCATCGCCAGGAACAGCGACAGGCAGACGTTACCCAGCACCGAGACCGCACGTTCAAACACGCGATAGAAGCCCATCAGGGCCAGACCATTGCTCAGGATCACCCCGATAAACAGCACACAAACAAAGGTCGGCAGTTCAAAGGCCGTGCCCGCCAGCCATTGCGCAACCACTTTTCCCAGCGTCAGACAGATGGCGATCATGGCGATTGTTTCAATCATCACTAGCGAGGTGATGGTGCGGCCAACGTCCGGCTTTTCGAACGCGGTGGGGACCAGTTCATCGTCCGGTCTGCCGTCCGGCGTGGTGGAGTGCTTCACCAGGTAGCGCGCTACCGGGCCGCCAATCAGACCGCCAAGCACCAGACCAAAGGTCGCGCAGGCCATCGCCACTTCCGTTGCGTTTTCAAAGCCATAGCGCTCGATAAACAGCTTACTCCACGCCGCCCCGGTACCGTGCCCGCCGGACAGAGTGATGGAGCCAGCCAGCAGACCCATCAGCGGATCCAGCCCCAGCAGAGACGCCATACCGATGCCGATGGCGTTTTGCATCAGCAGCAGACCAACCACGACAATCAGAAACACGCCCAGCACCTTACCGCCCGAGCGCAGGCTCGCCAGGTTGGCGTTCAGGCCGATAGTGGCAAAGAAGGCCAGCATCAGCGGATCTTTGAGGGACATATCGAAATCGATTTCCCAGCCCATGCTTTTTTTCAGCACCAGCAGGGCCAGCGCCACCAGCAACCCACCGGCAACAGGTTCAGGAATGGTGTACTTTTTCAGAAAGGAAACACTGTGTACCAGCTTGCGACCAAGCAGAAGAACCAGCGTTGCGGCAACAAGGGTCGACAACGTATCGAGATGAATCATAAGAGGCTCCTGTTATGCGCGTGTTCCATACACACGCGGCGTTATCCTGGGCCGGCTTATGCTCGTCATGAGCTACCGGCGCGAAAAGTGTAATTTTTTTTTCCTCCACGTTGTAGAAAACCTGCTCATACCGGCAGATTTTCTCTCTTTTTTTTGCTGGCAATCGTTTGCTTTTACCAGGTGGTCAGATAAAATGCCCGCTTTTCCACCGTGGGATTACCGTCGATGTCCGTTAACAGCATAGAGTCTCCTGATGCGCAACCGATTGCGCAGAAGCAAAATAGCGAACTGATTTACCGTCTTGAAGACCGCCCACCGCTTCCGCAGACGCTCTTCGCTGCCTGCCAGCATCTTCTGGCCATGTTTGTTGCGGTGATCACCCCGGCGCTGTTGATCTGTCAGGCGCTGGGTTTACCGGCTCAGGATACGCAGCACATCATCAGCATGTCCCTCTTCGCCTCCGGCGTAGCCTCAATTATTCAAATTAAAGCCTGGGGTCCGGTGGGGTCTGGCTTGCTGTCGATTCAGGGTACCAGTTTTAACTTTGTGGCACCGCTGATCATGGGCGGTACGGCGTTAAAAACCGGCGGGGCGGATGTCCCGACCATGATGGCGGCGCTGTTCGGCACGCTGATGCTGGCCAGCTGCACGGAGATGGTGATCTCCCGTGTTCTGCATCTGGCTCGCCGCGTCATCACCCCGCTGGTCTCGGGCGTGGTGGTGATGATTATCGGTCTGTCGCTGATTCAGGTGGGGCTGACCTCCATCGGTGGGGGCTATGCCGCAATGAGCGATCACACCTTTGGCGCACCAAAAAACCTGCTGCTGGCTGGCGTGGTGCTGGCCATCATTATTCTGCTCAACCGTCAGCGTAACCCGTACCTGCGCGTGGCCTCGCTGGTGATCGCCATGGCGGCCGGTTACCTGCTGGCGTGGGCGCTGGGCATGTTGCCGGAAAACACCGCGCCGACCAACAGCGCGCTGATCACCGTTCCAACGCCACTGTACTACGGCCTGGGCATTGACTGGGGTCTGCTGCTGCCGCTGATGCTGGTCTTTATGATCACCTCCCTGGAGACCATCGGCGATATCACCGCCACCTCCGATGTCTCGGAGCAGCCGGTGTCCGGCCCGCTGTACATGAAGCGTCTGAAAGGCGGCGTGCTGGCAAACGGTCTGAACTCCTTTGTCTCTGCCGTGTTTAATACATTCCCGAACTCCTGCTTCGGGCAGAACAACGGCGTGATCCAGCTGACCGGCGTGGCCAGCCGTTATGTCGGGTTTGTGGTGGCGCTGATGCTGATTGTCCTTGGCCTGTTCCCGGCCGTGAGTGGCTTTGTGCAGCACATCCCTGAGCCGGTTCTGGGCGGAGCAACGCTGGTGATGTTCGGTACTATCGCGGCCTCAGGCGTGCGAATCGTCTCCCGCGAGCCACTGAACCGCCGCGCGATCATGATTATTGCCCTGTCGCTGGCCGTGGGTCTGGGCGTTTCTCAGCAGCCGCTGATCCTGCAGTTTGCCCCGGACTGGGTGAAAAACCTGCTCTCTTCCGGCATCGCCGCTGGCGGTATCACCGCTATCGTGCTGAACCTCGTTTTCCCGCCAGAGAAAAACTGATTGTCCTCACGGCAGGCTGTCAATGCCTGCCGTGACATCTCTTTACACCATTCCCGCCTTGAGCATTGCGCGTAAATCGTGCATAACTCCTTTATGTACGTTTCGCGGGAAGGAAGACCATGAAATTTATTGGAAAGCTGCTCGTCTATCTTCTGGTAGCCCTGCTCCTTGTGCTGCTGGCACTCTATTTTCTGCTTCAGACCCGCTGGGGTGCGTCACAGGTCAGCAGTTGGGTAACGGTGAACACCGATTACGAACTCAGTTTCGACCTGATGGACCACCGCTTTTCGTCGCCTTCCCACATCCTTCTGGAAAACGTCACCTTTGGCCGCGACGGTCAGCCCGCCACGCTGGTGGCTAAAAAAGTCGATATTGGTCTTGGCAGCCGACAGCTCACCGATCCGCTGCATATGGACACCATCACCCTGGTCGATGGCACGCTGAACCTCTCTCCGCAGACCGCGCCGATGCCCTTCCAGGCAGACCGTCTGCAGCTAAACAACATGGCCTTCAACAGCCCCAACACGGAGTGGGATTTAAGCGCGCAAAAAGTGACGGGCGGTGTCAGCCCGTGGCAGCCAGAAGCGGGTAACGTGCTGGGCAAAAATGCGCAGATCCAGATGAGCGCGGGTTCGCTCACCCTGAACGGGGTACCGGCCACTAACGTGCTGATCCAGGGCCAGCTGAACGGCAAGGAGGTGGTGCTGAACACCATCGGTGCCGATATGGCGCGCGGCTCGCTTACCGGCTCCGCCCTGCGCAACGCCGACGGAAGCTGGGTCATCGACACCATGCGCCTGAACGAGATCCGCCTGCAGAGCGATAAATCGCTGCTGGATTTCTTCGCGCCGCTCAATACCATCCCCTCCTTGCAGATTGGCCGCCTGGAAGTCACCGATGCGCGCCTGCAGGGGCCAGACTGGGCCGTAACCGATCTGGATCTCAGCCTGCGCAACCTGACGCTGAGCAAAGGAGACTGGCAGAGCCAGGACGGGCGTTTATCCATGAATGCCAGCGAATTTATTTACGGCTCGCTGCATCTGTTCGACCCGATCCTGAATGCGGAATTCTCTCCGCAGGGCGTGGCGCTGCGCCAGTTCACCTCCCGCTGGGAAGGGGGCATGGTGCGCACCTCCGGCAACTGGCTGCGCGACGGTAAAGCGCTGGTACTGGACGATGTCGCCGTCGCCGGGCTGGAGTACACCCTGCCGCAGAACTGGAAAACGCTGTGGATGGATCCGCTGCCGGAATGGCTGAACAGCGTGACGCTGAAGAAATTCGGCCTGAGCCGCAACCTGGTGATCGACATTGATCCCGCGTTCCCGTGGCAGATCACCTCTCTTGATGGTTATGGGGCTAACCTGCAGCTGGCGCAGGACCACAAATGGGGCGTATGGGGCGGCAGCGCCACGCTAAACGGCGCAGCAGCCACCTTTAACCGCGTGGACGTGCGACGCCCGTCGCTGGCGCTGAACGCTAACGCCGCCACGGTCAATATCACCGATCTGAGCGCCTTTACCGAGAAAGGCATTCTGGAAGCCACCGCGACGGTTTCTCAGCTTGCGCAACGACAGACCACGGTGAGCCTGAACGGGCGCGGCGTGCCGCTCAACATCCTGCAGCAGTGGGGCTGGCCCGCGCTGCCGGTGAGCGGCGACGGCAATATTCAGCTGAATGCCAGCGGGAGTGTGCAGGCGAATACCCCGCTGAAGCCAACGGTAAATGGCAAGCTGAGCGCGGTAAATATGGATAAACAGCAGGTTCAGCAGACCATGACGGGTGGTGTAGTTTCAACACCACCCTCACCCCAGCCCTCTCCTTGAAAGGGAGAGGGAGTAAACCATTCCCTCGCCCCTTTGGGGAGAGGGTTAGGGTGAGGGGAATTAAAGGTGAGCCACCACCTCATCCCCCTCCGCGTTCACCACCACGCCCCACTCGCTTCCCGCGTATGAGCCACCTTTCACACCACTCACCTTCTGCACGTTGCGCAAGCATACCGACCAGTTCCGCGCTTCACCCGCGCCGGTAAGGGTCACAGTGTCGCCCTTGCGTGACGCCTTCAGCGTAAATACCACCGAACCGTCAGCCGCAGGCACCTCGCTCACTGCCGTTGCGCCCTCATCCAGGTTAAACAGCTGGAAGGCCGTGCCCTCATTCCAGGCGTAGTCCGGTTTGTGCTTGTTGTTACCGAGCGCCAGCAAGGTGTTGTCGCGCACATAAACCGGCAGGCTCATGAAATCGTGCTGCTGCTTATGCCAGCGACAGCCCTGAACCTCATCGTTGTGCCACAAGTGCGTCCAGCGACCTTCCGGCAGGTAAAACTGCACCTCACCCGCCTCGGAGAACACCGGCGCCACCATCAAGGCATCCCCCAGCATGTACTGACGGTCGAGATAGTCACATGCCGGATCGTCCGGGAACTCCAGCATCATCGCCCGCAGCATCGGCGTGCCGCACTCCCGTGCCAGCGCCGCCTGACGATAGAGGTACGGCATCAGCTGGCATTTCATCTGCGTAAAGTGGCGCACCACGTCACAGGACTCATCATCGTACGCCCACGGCACCCGGTAGGATTTGCTGCCATGCAGGCGGCTGTGGCTGGAGAACAGCCCGAACGCGCACCAGCGTTTGTAGACGTGCGCCGGGGCGGTGTTTTCGAACCCGCCGATATCGTGGCTCCAGAACCCGAAGCCGGACAGACCAATCGACAGGCCGCCGCGCAGGCTTTCCGCCATTGATTCATAGTTGGCATAGCAGTCGCCGCCCCAGTGCACCGGGAACTGCTGTGCGCCGACGGACGCCGAGCGCGCAAACAGCACCGCCTCCTCCTCGCCTACCGTCTCTTTCAGCACGTTCCACACCAGCGCGTTATAGATGAAGGCGTAATGGTTGTGCATCTTCTGCGGATCGGAACCGTCAAACCACTGCACATCCGTCGGGATACGCTCGCCGAAATCGGTTTTGAAGCAGTCCACGCCAATCTCCACCAGGCCCTTCAGCTTGTCGGCGTACCACCGGCACGCGTCCGGATTAGTGAAGTCGTAAATCGCCAGCCCGGGCTGCCATTTATCCCACTGCCACACGCTGCCATCCGGGCGCTTCAGCAGATAGCCCTTCTCTTTCAGCTCGTTAAACACCGGCGATTTCTGGCCGATGTACGGGTTGATCCACACGCAGACCTTCAGCCCCTTATCTTTCAGGCGGCGGATCATCCCTTCTGGATCCGGGAAAGTCACCGGGTCCCACTCAAAATCACACCACTGGAAGGCCTTCATCCAGAAGCAGTCAAAATGGAAGACGTGCAGCGGCAGGTCGCGTTCGGCCATGCCGTCGATGAAGCTGTTCACCGTTGCTTCGTCGTAGTTAGTGGTAAACGAGGTGGTGAGCCACAGGCCGAAGGACCACGCTGGCGGCAGCGCCGGACGACCGGTGAACTGCGTGTAGCGGTCCAGGACCGCTTTTGGCGTCGGGCCGTCGATCACAAAATACTCCAGATATTCGCCCTCGACGCTGAACTGTACTTTGGAGACCTTCTCCGAGCCGATTTCAAACGACACATTTTCCGGATGGTTGACCAGCACGCCGTAGCCGCGGTTGGTGAGATAGAACGGAATATTTTTGTAGGACTGCTCGGTGCTGGTGCCGCCGTCGCGGTTCCAGGTATCGACCTGCTGACCGTTGCGCACCAGGGCGGTAAAGCGCTCACCGAGGCCATAAACTGTTTCCCCGACGCCCAGATCCAGACGTTCGAACAGATAGTTGCGATTCGTGTTGCTGTCCTGCACGTAGCCGTTGTTTTTCAGTTCACTGCCGGTGATCCGCTGGCCGTTACGCAGAAAATCGAGCGCCCAGAATTCGCCTTTGGTGACGCGCACGCTGAGATTTCCGCTTTTCAGCTCGGCGTATTCGGCGTTATTTACCGTCTCGACCCTTACGTCCTTCAGCACGCTGAGCGGATAGTGCGGGCCTTTGTCCTGCGCCCCCTGGAAGTGCTCGATGCGCACCCCGACAATCCCTTCCTGCGGTGCGAAGAGCCGGACGGTGAACATCAACGTATCGAGCTGCCACGCGCGTTCCCGGACGTCACGCGGTGCCACATACACCACCAGGTCATTGCCCTGCTGCTCCACATCGAACACCTGGACCGGATACGTCACGGTCAGGCCAGGTTGAATAAGCCAGTTTCCATCACTGATTTTCATACTTTCGTCCTCCTGGTTCTGTAATCCTTTGCTGGCCGCCAGATGCCTGCCGTGTGGCGATACGGGCACTGAGACCGGTTACAGAGGTTTTAAACCATTGTTTCAGGAGCGAGTATTGCGTTTTCTGGTTAGCAAATTACGTTTCTTGTTTTTTGTGATCGGGGTAAATGTCGCGGAGCACGAAATGCTAACCTGAGGATTTTCTTAAGAATTAACTGAAATGGGGGTGTTCAGGTCAAAAGAGAGGTGAAAAAAGTGTGTCGGGGTATGTGGTAAATGTCTGAAAGTAGCTATAATGCGCCCCGCCTCCATGTAGCAATGCAGGCGCGGAAGATCGTCATCTCCGGTGAGGTGGCTGGACTTCAAATCCAGTTGGGGACGCCAGCGTTCCCGGGCAGGTTCGACTCCTGTGATCTTCCGCCAAAGTTACTCCTCATCCATCCGAGAAAGTCTTAAAAACCCTTTATTTTCAATTACCATTGTAGATTAATCATCCGTAGCAGATCCGACAAGATCACCCTGAATCCATGAAATATATGTATAGTGATGTGTATAGATTTTTTATACACATTTTTGACTTATACACATGGCACTTACAGATATATAAATCAAACGAGCAAAGCCCCAAGACAAATCCATACACATTGAACGACGGGCAAGGCCTGTCGTTGCTTATCAATCCCGATGGCTCGAAGGTCTGGCGTTTCCGTTTCCGCTTTGCCGGGAAAGCGCGGTTAATGTCATTTGGCAACTACAATTTGGTAAGCCTTGCAGAAGCACGTGAGAAGCGTGACACCGCCCGTAAGAAAGTTGCTAGTGGCATTGACTCCGTTGAAGATCGGAAAGCCCAAAAACTGGCACAGAAACTCTCAACAGAAAAATCATTCGAGGCTATATGTCGAGAGTGGCACACTAACAAAGCTGACCGCTGGACAGTGGCCTATCGCGAAAAAATGATTAAGACATTTGAGCAAGATGTGTTCCGTTCATTGGTAAACGTCCTATTACTGCTTGAAGTATTGCGACGAATCGAAAAACGTGGAGCGCTGGATAAGACCAGAAAAGTGCGCCAAAGATGCGGTGAGGTTTATCGCTATGCGATTATCACAGGTCGGGCTGAATACAACCCAGCTCCTGATTTAGCTATCGCACTGGCCGTTCCTAAGCAATTGCATCATCCTTTTTTATACGCCGAAGAGTTGCCACATTTTGTTAGAGATCTTGAAGCGTATACCGGTAGCATCATCACCAAAAATGCTACGAAGATAGTCATGCTGACTGGTATACGATCGCAGGAGATGCGCTTTGCTACGTGTGAAGAAGTAGACCTCGAAAAAGGTATATGGGAGATACCAGCGGAACGTATGAAAATGCGTAGGCCTCACATTGTTCCTTTATTTTCTCAGGTAGTAGACCTTTTTAAACAGCTAAAACCTATAACCGGCCATTACCCTTCCATCTTTACTGGCAGGCACAACCGCAGCAAACCGATCTCGAAAGAAAGCGTATCGCAAGTGATTGAGTTACTTGGTTACAAAGGACGTGCTACAGGTCACGGTTTTAGGCATACAATGTCGACAATCCTACATAAACAAGGATTTGATAGTGCATGGATTGAGATGCAGTTGGCACATGTTCATAAAAACAGTATTCGCGGGACTTACAATCACGCTCAATACATTGAGCACAGAAAAAAAATGATGCGATGGTATTCTGATAAATACTCCCTGGGGGCATAAGAAATGGACTTATTTAATAAACATATAGCTAATATATTAAGAGCGAAGGACGAGGAGTCTTTAGCTATTTTTGTTGGGGCTGGAGTGTCAAAGTCATCTGAAACAAAAACCATAAAAATGCCTACATGGGGAGATTTAATTGACTCACTCATATCAGATCTAAATATTGAGGGGGAAACAGATTATCTAAAAATCGCACAACTTTATTATCTCACATTTGGTGAGCATCTTTACTATAAAAAAATCAAAGATTTCTTTCCTGATAATATTCCTCATTCAAAAATCCATGACCTAATATTTAAGTTGAGCCCTCACTCTGTTATTACTACAAATTGGGATACGCTACTTGAAACAGCTATAAATGCTAAAACTTATTTTTACAATGTAATAAGCAGTGATAAAGATTTGATGAAGTCTTATCTAGGAAAAAAGTTAATAAAAATGCATGGTGATTTTAAAAATCACAATATTGTCTTTAAAGAAGATGATTATTTGAATTATAGCTACAACTTCCCGTTAATTGAAAACTATGTTAAGAGTATCATATCTACGCATACTGTGCTGTTCTTGGGATATTCATATAATGATATAGATCTCAAACAAATCATCAAGTGGACTCAAAATCATTCATCTGTAAGACCACCAATGTATCTTGTTGTATTTAAAGATATCCCAGCGCAAAGGAAGTATCTTGAAAGCCATGGTATTACTACAATTATTTTAGCCGATGAAAAACATAAGCCTTTTAACAATGATTCATACTCAAACAAGTTATATACTTTTCTCCATAACTTAAACAGCCTTGAGTTATGCACAAACTTAAGTGATATAGAAATAATTAACGTTATTTATTCAAGAGTAAAATCGCTACATTCTCTAAATGCAATTCTTGCCGAGCAGATCACAAGATGTTTTACTAATTGTGGTTTAATGTATATTGAAGATAATGGACCAAAAGCTTTATTGCGATTTTACGATACTGAAGTAACCTCTAGTGACAACAATATAGAGCTTAGAGGATTTTATAAAAAATTCGTAAGTATCCTTAATGATGATGGAAAGATTGAAAAGTATAAATCTCAACTTCAAAAATTATTTTTTATATTCAAAAAAGCTAGTATATATGGTGTCATTGTAAATGATAAGCATGATAGAGCATTACTAACCTCTGAAATATTGCAAAATGATTCATTAATCAAAATCGACAAAGAAATAAACTTCAATTATTACGAAAACATTACACCAACACGATCGAACAATTTAATTAATAACATTGATAAATCCAGGCAATATAATTGCTTCCAGTTAAATAAACTTGATGAAGCTTATAGCATCATTGAGGACGAACTTTCGGAAGAAATAAGGCAAAAAGACTATGCGAACATTTTCATTTCGCTTTTCAATCAAAATATTATACTAAATCGTTTGAAGTATGGGTTTTCAAGTGACAAAGATAACTATTCAACTCTCGAAGAAAACAAAATTCATGAGTTATATGACAACCTTCCGAGAAACATAAAAAAGACTGTTTCAGTCATATACGACCTAGTAACGTTTGATTATTTGCTAAGCCTTCATTATACCGTTAGTTCACTATTAACAAAATATAGTGACATTAGAAAAAGAAATACAAAGTTATTAGTTGACGGGGATCTTTACAAAACGGATTTTCTATTTGAAAACCTTATAATATTTGTATTAAAAAATGGTTGTTTGATCGATGTATACAAAGAATTCAAAGATGTAATTCGAAAGGTCATTGAAATAAAAATCATAAAAAATGCTGGCAAGGGCGAACTTTATTTAACAAAGCTAGAATTATACTCCTGCATTAACTATATTGACGAGAAAACCCTTGCCCTTCTTTTGAGAAAAGAAGACAAAAAACCAATAAAACTATCTGTGCAACCAAAAGAATTAGACTGGTTAATACTCATAGCGCTCAATAATTTAGCAAAATCATATAGTAAAAACTCAAGGGCTTTTAACCCGGTCGAAACTAAACTAATTAACACATTAAAGATACTATCTTTAACTAAAGTAACTGTCGAACAAGATTCCATAGTATTGAAAACAATAGATGACACCCTAAAATCTTCTTATCATAACCTAGCATTCTATGATGCCATTTCAGAATATATTGTCTTAAGGTATAACGCTAAAGATGAGAACTCATCTATTGACGGAATCAAATCCTTAATTGATACGATTCTCGAAAAGCTGATAAGCAGAAATATTGGCGGGTATGAGTTAATAGCTATAGTCAATCGTGGCCTTGCTAATATTTTCTCTGTGGCGAAAAACTTAGGCATCAATATTGAAGACGCTGATAAGATTGATAAGTTATTAGTTGAGATTAGTTCATATTCAAATGCAGACAGAGCAAGAGCTGTAGAAACCATACTATATGACCTGTATAGAATAACTACTGGAGAAATCAGGGAAAAGATAAAAACATTCATCAAAAATACCTCAACTGTTGATTTTAGTGAAGAGAGAAAAATTAAGTTTGAATTATTTTTATTAGCCTCGGAAATTTCTGATAATTATGACGATCTTCCTGAGAGAGTTACTAAAATCATTGAAAACTATAAAGGATTTACCTTTAACTCTGAAGCAGAGTCAATCAGAAATTTATTGCGCCACATAGTTAATAAACTAAATTTAAGTGATTTTTCACCCGTTCTCTCGAAGATTGAGGAAGTAATTAATAATTATAAATAATTTCTTTCTCGGCGCGTAATGCTCTCCCCGCCCCGCCTACCCGCTTAAGGGGGCGCTTCTAATGCAGGTTCATGGGCGGCCTCAGGGAACGCCAGTGCTGGAGCTGACGGGGGATCTAGTGTCGGAAAAACGCATGCAAAACCATGCACCTTATGCATGCATGGCTTTTTTACAGGAAAATAGCGGTGTTTTCGGGAATTTTTGAAAGGACTATTGCGCGGCCAGTTATGCGCGTCGGTGGGTGTAATTCACGCTCTGTTCAGGTATGAATTTTTCACGATTATCATCGCACGAGGCCGCGTCAGGCCTGAATCCGATGGTCGTTAAAATGTCATGATCCTGCTCCGAATAATTAATTTTTTCACCGACGGCCAGCCAGACCTGTAGCGCCTCACGCAGATAGTCGACCGAGTGCTGCATGGCGCAGCGCTGAATGGTGGAATGCTGCCCGGAATAATTCATTAGCTCCTGGGCAAGGGCGGCGGCCAGCTCCGCTCCGTGCGCCTGCATAAAATCATTCAGACGGTTATATGGAGGTCAACGGATACAGAAACGTACTCAGCCTAAAAATATTTGGACTAGGGCTACCAGCGATGCTTAAAGAATACGGCCTGAATTATGAAAAGCGACGAACGAACCAAAGAATGCAGACAAATTTAATTATTAGGGTGAAAAGCAATGCAGATTGGCTACCGAAATGTGATTAGTCTGTGACCTAATAATCTGTAAAGACCGGCCATGACCGGTCTTTGTACTAAATGCTCTAGCGTACAAACAACCACTTTTACTTATTTAAAATTCTATACAAATTAGAAAAGTTATAACCTTTCGTGAATGGCATTAAACCACATGATAACCTCGCCATCCGGATCGCGTGCATTTAGCATTTCATACGTCATTTTCGCTGTGGCAAACTTGTTGATTTTTTTCTTAGCCTTGCTCTCGTTGAAACGAGTCAAGGCAGAAACTTCGGTCGATACATCTGTAGTATCCTCAATGGCTATATCTATATTAAAAACCGCACGAATAGCATCGGGATGTAGATAATTTTCCATTTCACGCTTAGAGGTCATAAATGCAATAGATCCATCAGCTCGTGAATTAACCGCTGTGAACTCAGCTTCATACTGAGGTGGAGTCGTTATATCACGATCGTAAATGTGAACCTCAGGTTTTTTCAAAGTTCTTAGATAATTATTATTTACCCAATCTTTGAGAGTGTGACCTCCCATGGGGATAAAAACTATTCTTGGATCATTCATCATATCTGGAATATTAGCAACACCATTATCAAGATATATCTTGCCAATGTTTTTTAAGAAAATTATATCATTAGGACCTTCTACGCAAACTAATACAGAAGCTCTACTATCAGGATATACGCCAAGATCATTAGCAATGTTTTTTAAAACGATATCATTTCCATTTTTAATTTCCAAACCGTTATCAAGGGTTTTGGTTATATGACGTAGTGATTCTGTTGGTATCATTTCTACAAGTGCTGGTACGTGAGTTGTAATTAAAACCTGACATTTTTCTGAATTGGCTAACTCCTGGAAGGCTTCAATGAGTAAGCGTTGATTAGTTGGATGTTGAGATGTTTCTGGTTCTTCAATCGCATAAATCACCCCTTTTTCAGGAAATTCCTTTTGTAGCCTTTCAGCTTCGGCTTTGAAAAAGCTAATAAGGACTAAACGTCTGACACCACTCCCACGCTTATTGATAGCTATTCCTCTTTCATCTTCCAATGAAAGTTTAAAAATATTCTCCCATTTAGGTTCTACTTTGAATTTAGGAATTAAACTTGAAGCTAAATTGGGAGAAATATCATGTAAGTGTTTAATTGTATTTCCGGCTACGGAAATTGCATGATCCTTAACGCTATCCTTAATTAATTCAAGTTGATCATCAATTTTTTGCAACGCTGTTAGCACCGCCGATTTCATCGGATCTTGCACTTCCGATTCCTCATCTGTACTCGGTCTATCTGCACGAAATAAAGCAAAGTGAGGTAATTTTTCATATATTTTTTCGCAAATAACCTTGCCTTCTTCTGCATTCAATTTAATAAAAGCCTCTTTGAGCTTCAAATCACCAATCTCTTTGTAAATTTCTTTCCTTAAGCTAACATTTGATCTTTTATCTGCTTCATTTACACCAATTAATTCAGCTATTGTTTTGAGTTCATCATTTTTTTTAGTGAGTAGCGATTTTGCTCCTTTAACTGAGGGGGCTATGCATTTGGCCTGAACGCTTCCATTACCTTTTCCTTTCACAAAAATTTTATATATTTCTAACTTACCTTCACTATTTAATAAATATTCTTCTTTAAGACTGGTTATGGATGTTGCATCTAATATTATAGGCACATCAACTTCAGAAAAAATACAACCAATCGCAACATCATCGTTATCAATACAATCTACGCACTTATCAGTTGTATCATATTTACATAGTTTATGTTCGAAGAAGATCCCAAGAGCATCTAAGATTGTTGTTTTACCAACATCATTACGCCCAACTAAAGCTGTTAAAGAGTTTATATCTATGCTGTGTTCGCCTTGATAGCCACGAAAATTTTTTAAGATTAACTTTTCAAGTCTCATATTTTATTACCATTTTCATATTGGATAATGAATACAGCTTATTAAAATGCATTCAAATATATAAAAAAATCATGGCATTTATAATTAATTTTTTTTAATATGTGATTTTTGTAGCAAAAAAAGAGCATTGGAGCATATAGCACGTTTAATGCCGCTTACAAGATACTATGCAAATCTTTTATGATAATTTTATCGAAAGATTTATCATTACATCCCCCCCCTAAATCTTAAACGGACTTGCATAGTATGAATAATAATTTACAACACTTGATGCTAAAAAACGAGTAATCAAGTGTTCACTATCCACCGTCCTTTCACTCCATATACAATTGAAAAATAAGAAAAATGTTGATATGAACAACTTAAATAGTGTTTATAGAAATTAGTTATACTGACCAAGATCACTAAACAAACTTACTGCGAATGTGTATAGGAATGCGTATAACTTATTTCACAAATATAAAATTTTCATTAGGTTACGATTCATTATTGACTTCTATGATCGCCAAAAGTTCGTCCGCAACTATCCACGAAAGTCTAAAAAATCTCTACTTTCATTCACATTGTTATTCATTGATCCGTAGCAGTCCGACAAGCTAACTTTGAATCAATATTAAATAAATAGCACTGCGTATAGATCTTTTATAAACAATTTTGGCTTATACACCTGGCACTGACGGCCACGCATTTTAAATGTGATCTGCTGCCCGTAAACTAATAACTTTTTTGACAACAATAACGTGTACAGAAACATGCGCAACCGCGGCTCTCCAAACAGGGATCCAGACCAACCACTCACTCAAATAGTAGAGCGACTATTGACAACCAAAGTGCTCCGCTCCCGCAGCGAATGCTGAAATCCCAGACCGGCAATAGCCGATCCTTTTACATCTACTATTATTTCGTAATTTAACAAGAAAGACAGATTAGGAATTTATTCTTACCAAACGAAGATATTTATGGTTATTATCGGGTAAGGATATGGTGATGGAATTATATTATGGAAGAAGGTGGAATGACCGTCGTTATGTCACCGGTACAACTGGCGGCGGTGCTTTCAGATAAGAGCGTGACAGAAGCGGAAACGCTAAGTAACCGATTACTGGGGGGGCTTGGCGTTTTACTTGGAGCAGTAGAAATGGCCGGAGCTACGGCACTTTGTATTGCACCAGAACCAACTGGCCTCACGAAAGCGGGATGTGTGGTTGTGGGTGCACATAGTCTTGACGCCATTCAAAGTGCAGCCAGACAAGCAATAACCGGACAGGATACCCGCTCTGCAACATACGAGCTTGCCGTTCGTGCTGCAAAGGAGCTTGGGGCTGATGAAAATACGGCTCTCAATATCGGCATGACGGTTGATATTGCTGTTCCACTCGGGTTTGCAGCGGCTATCGGTGCCGCAAGAGTAGCAGCCGTTAAAGCTGGTCGTATCAAACTTATCCAGCATGAATCTGTTACAGGTCTTAAACCCGGTGGCCATACACTCGCAAATCATGTTGGAAAAACGGATAATGAGTTACTTGCCCGATTCGAGCAGAATAAGCGACTCATAATGTCTTCAACATTTAAAAATTTAAACGTTGCAGAAAGCGTTATATCAAGAGCAATATATTATAATCGAGCAAATATAAAATCATTACTTGACGGGGGAAACAGAGGGGGGCGCCTTACTATAGTTTACCCGGCAGGTCAGGAGATTGGATATGGGTTTTCACGAGGTAGTACACAGCGTATCAGCATGCGAAGTGTGAGGATTGTTATTGAGCTGAAAGAATATAATGGTAAGCCTTACTATATCCTTACTGCATTCCCGACCCCGTAGGTGAATTATGCAAAATTTCTATCATCTTGATCAGTTGATTCATGGTTACTTCAATCAGGATTATGACCTCATTAATGATGGTGAGGATACAATTGAGGGAATAATTGGGCTATTTAAAAAGACGGCACCTGGTTGGTTGTTAAAAGAGCTAGCCGAAGAGATTGATAATTTTATTGAGTGTTACGGAGACAAGCTGGATGATGAGTTCAAAAGCCGATATGGATTTGATTTTTCGCCTGAGCTGTGGGAGACGACCTCTTACGACTTCCTGATGACGGTTCGCAGACTTGCGCTTGCTTAGCAACCGCGACTCATTGTCGAAGTGCGATGAACCCGTAGTGAATTATCCCTTTGGCTCCAGGCCTTTTCGTCGTAAAGCCTCCCTCGCCAGTTCCTTCAACCAACTGGCGAGACTCACCCCTTCCTCAGCCGCCACGGCATCCAACTGCTCCTTCAACGCCGGATCAATACGCATCTTAAATTGCGGGGACTGCCCACCGCCTTTTGGTTTTTTTTCGCGCGATATGATTGACATGAGGCCACCTATCCATCTACTCTGAACCATATAGGAGGCCACCTAAACCTCCTCTACTAGCAACGCTCCGATGTGCGGGAACACATCAGGAGCGTCTAACCTCACCAACTATCAAGGAGTTGATTATGGCTGATTCGCATTCTACCCCAGACACCGACCAATCCGGAACCGAGCGTTCGTTAATTGTGGGATACCGGCCGAATGTTTTCGACAAATCCACGCCGAAAATCATCCTTTCCGGCAAGTGGCTGCGCGCGGCGGGTTTTGATACTGGGCAGCAAGTCACGATAAAAGTCATGAAAGGATGCATCGTTCTGGTGGCGTATAACGAGCAGGAGCAGAGGTTGCAGGATGATTATAAACGGACGAAAGCAAAGCTTATTGAGATAGAGAACGCGCTTACAGCCATCCAAACTCCGCGTGCTGGAAAGCGCCTCGCAAAAACAAATACAAACCACCTGGCTTAGCGGCTGTTTCTGGCATACTACGAACTTACCGACATCAACCTTATAGGGTGGGGGCAGCATGACATATGAAGAATTAATCAATTCACCAGCCGGTGAGTTCGTCATGTTTGCCAGCAAGGATGGAAAAGTTCGCATTGAATGCCGCTTCGAAAGCGATACTTTGTGGCTCTCACAGGCTACGATCTGTGAGTTATACGGCAAAGCCAAAGCAACGATCAGTGGGCATATCAAGAATATTTTTGATGAGGGTGAGCTGGTCGAAAATTCAGTTGTTCGGTTTTACCGAACAACTGCCAGCGATGGTAAAGTATATAACGTTCAATATTTTAGCCTGCCCGTCATTCTCGCCATCGGCTATCGCGTCCGCTCCACGCGAGGAACACAGTTCCGCCAGTGGGCCACCCAAACGCTGCAGGAATATCTGGTAAAAGGCTTCGTTATGGACGACGAGCGCCTGAAAAACCCGCCTGTGGGATCATCCGCCGTACCTGACTATTTCGATGAAATGCTGGAACGCATTCGCGATATACGGGCCAGCGAACGCCGGGTTTATCTCCGTGTGAGGGAGATTTTTGCATTAGCCGCTGACTATCAGCCGTCACTCAAAGAAACCACGCAATTCTTCCAGACCATCCAGAATAAACTGCATTTTGCCTGCACCGGCCTTACCGCCGCTGAGTTGATTCACCAGCGTGCGGACGCCACGCAACCGTATATGGGGCTGACCAGCTATAAAGGCGAAGAAGTCCGTAAAAGCGATGTCACCACAGCAAAAAATTATCTGTCTCAGGATGAAGTCAGCGAACTAAATCGTGTCGTTAATATGTGGCTCGACTTTGCTGAAGATCAGGCCAAACGCCGCAAGCAGGTATTTTTACGAGACTGGCAAACCAAACTCGATCAGTTCCTGCAATTTAACGACCGGGACGTTTTAGAAGGCGCAGGCAAAATCAGCAAAAAAGCGGCGGATGAAAAGGCGTGTTCAGAATACATTGAGTATGAAAAGAAGCAGCGCCTGCTGAAAGAAGCCGAGGGAGAGAAAGATATTGTCGGCTTATTAAAATGGGATAAGCAGGCTAAGCGCTAATCCCTATTCAACCGCATATGCAGCAACGGAAACGGATTCCCCTGCCCATCAACCTCTGAGCGGCCGACCTGCACAAACCCCATATGGCGATAAAACGCGACGCCCTGCGGGTTTTGCTCATTCACATCCACTTCGTTTACGCCAAACTCTGCGATGGCATAGTGCAGCAGTAATTTCCCCACGCCCTTTCCCCGGCTCGCATCATCAACAAACAGCATTTCAATGCGGTTTTCATCCACGCCTAAAAAGCCGTGGATAACACCTGCATCATCGCGGGCCAACACGACGGTGAGGTTTGGCAGATACGCGTTGAGCAATAGCGGGCGCAGAGCCGCGATATCGCTTTCCTGTAAAAAGTGATGGGTAGCGCGAACGGAAGATTCCCAGATTGCGACCAGGCGTTCGAAGTGTGAGGGATGTGCGGTTTCTATTTTCATGAGGGGATCATGTTTGGAAAACCGAACTAATGCAAGTCACGCTGTGCGTGCTGCTCCCCCTCACCCTCTCCCACAGGGCTGAGGAATCCCCAGTAATTTTTTACCGAAAGCGATGAATGTTGTTTCAGGAAAATAAATGACTTACAGCGACGCCCTGGTCCGGCTGTAAATCGCTGAGGCGTTTCCTGCAGGCCGGGGCGAGGCGCAGGGATGCGCCGAGAGGGCGGCTTTACATGGACGTTACATCCGCCCGTCCCCGATAAGCCGGAAGGAATAAGCCGAGGGCACCGCGAAGCGGCGATTTACCGCCGGGAGCCCGGGTCGCCAGGGTGGTGGCGACTGAG
>NZ_JBLKBZ010000011.1:0-135526 GCF_047530935.1 Enterobacter sp. 03-F-07-AD-ECC
GCGTTTCCTGCAGGCCGGGGCGAGGCGCATGGATGCGCCGAGAGGGCGGCTTTACAGGGACGTTACATCCGCCCGTCCCCGATAAGCCGGAAGGAATAAACCGAAGGCACCGCGAAGCGGCGATTTACCGCCGGGAGCCCGGGTTGCCAGGGTGGTGGCGACTGAGCCACCCTGGCACGTTCACGGGTCATGTTGTTACAGAGCTGCAAGGAACGTAAAGTGAACGGAATTACCTCTACAGCCATATGTTCCCCCTCACCCCAGCCCTCTCCCTCAAGGGAGAGGGAGTCCTCCGTGCAGGTATTATTTTGTGGGGAACCCTCAGCCCTGTGGGAGAGGGCCGGGGTGAGGGCACCAGACCGCACCTAACCCTTAATCGGTGAGTTGCGGCGCTTGCGCGGTGGGTGGAAGTGCCGCCAGTGTGGATCCTGCGCTGCGGCCAGCAGTTCGTGGTCGCCACGGGTATCCCCCCAGGCGCGCAGGTGGTACTCGTTCAGATTGCCATACACCTTTTCCAGTCTGGCGACTTTCTGGGCGCAGCGGCAGTTGTTGCCGGTAATGCGCCCGGTCAGCTTACCGTCTTTCACTTCCAGTTGTGTGCCAATCAGCTTGATGCCAAGCTTGTCAGCCCACGGCTGGAGCACCAGTGCCGGAGAGGCGGAACAGATGGTCACTTCCGCGCCAGAGTTCACCTCCGCCGCCACCGCCAGCACCCCCTCGGGGCGCATCAGCTTGTTCCAGTATTTTTCGCAAAACGCTTCCGCCTGCTGACGTAACCAGTGTTCATCCACCCCCGTCAGGAACGTTTTGATCAGCACCTCTTTTAGCTCATCACGCGTTAGCTTGCGGCGCACGCAGTGGAGCGTCGGCAATGCCATACGCACCAGTCGTCCCGCGAAGTAACGTTTCCCGAAGGCAAAACGCAGGAAAGGGATGAAGCTATCGTGGTGTGTTAACGTTCCATCAAAGTCGAAGACAGAGAGCACGTTAGATTTGGCCACGGTCTCGTCGGCAATCATATTGGTCATAAATACGTCTTAGCTGAAATACACATTCTGCTCGTTAGTTTACCTGCTTTGGTGCCACAGTCCTTAAACCTCACGCTTTTTTTCTCATTCTTGTGGCCTGAGCCACTCAGATAATGTCATCCACCACGCCACCGTCGACGCGCAACGCCGCGCCAGACGTGGCGGAGGCCTGCGCTGAGCAGACATAGACCACCATATTGGCGACCTCTTCAACCGTGGCCGCTCGCTGGATCACCGAGCTGGGGCGGTTGGCCATCACAAACTCTTTTGCCAGCTGTTCCAGCGATTTACCGGTCTTCTCGATCTCGTCTTTCATCATCTCTGCGAATCCGTCAGACATCGTCGGCCCCGGCAATACGCTGTTGACCGTCACGCCGCTACCCGCCACGAACTTCGCCAGCCCGCGTGCCAGCGAGAGCTGTGCCGTTTTGGTCACGCCGTAGTGGATCATGTCCGCCGGGATATTGCAGGCCGACTCGGAGGAGATAAATACCACGCGGCCCCAGCCTTTCTTCACCATGCCGGGAAGCAGTGCGCGGGAGAGACGCACGCCGGACATCACGTTGGTCTGCCAGTAACGTTCCCAGGTGTCATCGTCGGTGGCATAGAAATCCTGCGGCCCGTAAATCCCGGCATTGTTGACCAGAATGTCCACGTTATTCGCCACCTTCAGCAGCGACTCGACCCCTTCCGGCGTGCTGAGATCGGCTATCGCGGCACGCACCTGCACGCCCGGCACCACCTGCTGCAGCTGCTGAATACCTTTATTCACCGACTCGGTACTGCGGCCATTGACGATCACTTCCGCACCGCTTTCTGCCAACCCTCTGGCAATGGCGAAGCCAATTCCACCCGTTGAGGCGGTGACCAGCGCCACTTTCCCCGTAAAGTCGATTTTCATCATCTGCTCCTTATCGTTTTAACGTTCGGACCTTAAAGCGTAGCAGGTGACGATGACGGCTCCTGGCTAAAAAGGCGCAATAGCGTCTCAACCTGTTCGTCCAGCGGGCTAAGCGAGCGCTTCACAATCAGGTGCAGCGGCGTGGCTCGCCGCACGCCATGGCTGAGCGGCAGCATCTTCAGTACCCCTTGTTCCAGCTGAGTCTGAATGCGCTCCTCCGGCAGCCAGCCGTAACCCACCTGCGACATCACCGCCTCAATGGCCGCGTCAATGGTGGAAAAGGTCCACGAGCCACTGGCGGAGTGCGCCGCGGTCTGGTTGTCCGCAATTTTAATCAGCGGCCACGGGCGGAGCATGTCGTCGTTCAGCGGCGCGTCGAGCTGAAAGAGCGGATGCTGATGATGGGCCACGGCAACAAAGTCGATATTCATCAGCCATTCGCCAAGCCCGGTCATATCCTGGCGGCGGGTTAAGACCATCACATCGGCTTCATCATTGATGGCATCGGCGCGGGTATTTTCCAGCACTTCGGTGAGACGGACCTGAGTCTGCGGATACTGCTGCTGGAACTGACGCAGGATGGCAAACAGACGACGGCGGGGGAAGATATTGTCCACCACCAGATCCAGCCGCGTGCGCATTCCGTTACGCAGGGTAAGCGCGCGTGTCTCAACGTACGCGAAGGCTTTCAGCAGCGGTTTGACCTGGTTGAGCAGCAGTTCCCCGGCAGGGGTCAACACCGCCCGACGGCCTTCCTGCACCAGAAGCGCCACCCCCAGCCGTTCCTGCAGTAGCGCCAGGTTATAGCTGACGGAAGACTGGCTGCGGTGCGTTTCTTCCGCGGCTCTGGCAAAACTGCCCGCATCCACCACCTTCTCCAGCAAGGACCATTGTTCGAGCGTCGTCTTGTGCATAATTAATCTAAAATTTGGATGAATTTGATTCAAACATAGCGTTATTCATTCATTTTTTGAAGGGGTAGGATCGTCTCATCAAAACAAAGGAGACATTATATGAGCACCTTCGACAAACACGACTTAAGCGGCTTCATCGGCAAACATCTGGTTTATACCTACGATAATGGCTGGAACTACGAGATTTATATCAAAAATGAAAATACCATCGACTACCGTATTCACAGCGGCCTGGTGGGGAATCGTTGGGTAAAAGATCAGCAGGTGTATGTTGTTCGCGTAGGTGAGAGTATTTATAAAATTTCCTGGACTGAACCCACCGGCACCGACGTTAGCCTGATTGTGAACCTTGGGGACAAACTGTTCCATGGCACTATCTTCTTCCCGCGTTGGGTCATGAACAACCCGGAAAAAACCGTCTGCTTCCAGAACGATCACATTCCACTGATGAACAGCTATCGCGATGCAGGTCCGGCCTATCCAACAGAAGTGATTGATGAATTTGCCACCATTACCTTCGTGCGCGACTGTGGGGCCAACGATGACAGCGTAATTGCGTGTGCGGCCAGTGAATTGCCCGCTGACTTCCCAAATAATTTAAAATAAGCGCGACAATTAACTAAAAAGAAAAGTTCCCGGTTATTTCTGTTTTTAAAGAAATAACCGGGATTTTTTTTGTTTGTTGAGCTTTGGTTTAAACGTTACATTTTGAAAAAATTGAGTGCTGTCACAAAATAAATAATTCATAATTTTATAACTTTATGTTTTTAAAGATATTTATATTCATATGAAAACATTTTAATTTCCTCTCTTAATTTTTCCCTAAGAAATGAGCGCTACCTTGATATGAGTTTATGAACCGTTGAAATAAACGGTCCGCTAATTGGTTAATATCAAAAGCATGCCATTCTTATTGCAAGGAAATTAATGATGAGTGATTTTTTGCCTTTTTCCCGCCCCTCAATGGGTAATGAGGAAATCGCGGCGTTGCAGGAGGTATTAACCTCTGGCTGGATCACGACCGGGCCGAAAAATCAGGCGCTGGAAGAGGCATTTTGTCAGCTGACCGGGAATCACCACGCCATTGCCGTCAGTTCGGCAACGGCCGGGATGCACGTCACCCTGATGGCGCTGGGTATTGGCCCTGGCGATGACGTCATCACCCCCTCCCTGACCTGGGTCTCCACGCTGAATATGATCGTTCTGCTGGGGGCAAACCCGGTGATGATCGATGTGGACAAAGATACCCTGATGGTCACCCCGGACGCGGTAGACGCCGCGATTACGCCGCGTACCAAAGCGATTATCCCGGTGCATTACGCCGGTGCGCCGTGTGATATCGATGCTATCCGCGCGGTGGGGGAACGTCACGGTATTCCGGTGATCGAAGATGCGGCACACGCCGCGGGCACGTACTACAAAGACCGTCACGTGGGCTGGCAGGGCACGGCAATTTTCTCCTTCCACGCCATTAAAAATATGACCTGCGCCGAGGGCGGTCTGGTGGTGACGGATGACGAACAGCTGGCACAAAAAATCCGCAGCCTGAAATTCCACGGTCTGGGCGTCGATGCCTATGACCGCCAGACCCACGGCCGCGCGCCGCAGGCCGAAGTGATCGCGCCCGGCTTTAAATACAACCTCGCGGATATCAACGCCGCGCTGGCGCTGGTGCAGTTGGGCAAACTGAAACAGGCCAATAAACGCCGTCAGGACATCGCCGAACGCTACCTGTGCGAGCTGGCCGACACGCCGTTCCAGCCGCTCACTATTCCATCATGGCCGCATGTGCACGCCTGGCACCTGTTTATTATTCGCGTGGATGAAGCCCGCTGCGGGATCTCCCGCGATAACCTGATGGCGGCCCTGAAGGAGAAGGGCATCGGCACTGGCCTGCATTTCCGCGCGGCACACACCCAAAAATACTACCGCGAGCGTTTTCCTGATGTATCGCTCCCGCATTCTGAATGGAACAGCGCGCGTATTTGTTCTCTCCCACTTTTCCCGGACATGACTCATGACGACACAACCCGCGTCATTACCGCGCTCCATCAGCTTGCAGGACATTGATATGTTCAGTGCGCCGCCTGTACAAAAAGTTTCTGTGGTGATCCCCGTTTATAACGAGCAGGAGAGCCTGCCCGAACTGATCCGCCGCACCACCGCCGCCTGCGAGACGCTGGGCAAAGCCTACGAAATCCTGCTGGTGGATGACGGCAGCAGCGATAACTCCGCCCTGATGTTGACCGAGGCTGCGCAGGCCGAAGGCAGCCATATCGTCGCGGTGCTGCTTAACCGCAACTATGGCCAGCACTCGGCCATTATGGCCGGGTTCAGCCACGTGACGGGGGATTTGGTCATCACGCTGGATGCCGATCTGCAAAACCCGCCGGAGGAGATCCCCCGGCTGGTCGCCAAAGCCGACGAAGGGTACGACGTGGTGGGTACGGTACGGCAGAATCGTCAGGATAGCCTGTTCCGCAAGCTAGCTTCCCGCACCATCAACCGCCTGATCCAGCGCACCACCGGCAAAGCGATGGGCGATTACGGCTGCATGCTGCGCGCCTATCGCCGCCATATTGTCGACGCCATGCTGCACTGCCATGAACGCAGCACCTTCATTCCGATTCTGGCGAATACCTTTGCCCGTAAGGCGACGGAGATCCCGGTGCTGCACGCCGAGCGTGAGCACGGGGAGTCCAAGTACAGCTTTATGCGTCTTATCAACCTGATGTACGACCTCATCACCTGCCTGACCACCACGCCGCTGCGCCTGCTGAGCGTCTTTGGCAGCATTATCGCGCTGGCCGGGTTCACGCTTTCCGTTTTGCTGGTCGTCCTGCGTCTGGTCTTTGGCCCCCAGTGGGCGGCGGAAGGGGTCTTCATGCTCTTTGCCGTGCTGTTCATGTTCATCGGCGCCCAGTTTGTCGGGATGGGCCTGCTCGGTGAGTACATTGGCCGTATCTATAACGATGTTCGCGCACGTCCGCGCTACTTTATTCAACGTGTTGTCCGCCAGGAACACAAAGTCTCTCAAGAGGAAAAACACCCATGAAAGCTGTTGTCTTTGCCTATCACGATATGGGGTGCGCGGGCCTGCTTGCCCTGCTTGAAGCGGGTTATGATATCGCTGCCATCTTCACGCATCCGGACGCCGCAGGCGAGAATAACTTCTTTGGCTCCGTGGCGCGTATCGCCGCCGAGCGCGGCATTCCGGTCTACGCGCCGGACGATATCAACCACCCGCTGTGGGTGGATCGCATTCGCGACACCGCCCCGGATGTCATCTTCTCGTTCTACTACCGCAACCTGATTTGCGACGATATTTTACGTCTGGCGACGAAAGGGGCATTTAACCTTCACGGCTCATTGCTGCCCGCCTACCGTGGCCGCGCGCCGCTGAACTGGGTGCTGGTGAATGGCGAAACTGAAACCGGCGTGACCCTGCACCGCATGGTGCACCGCGCGGATGCGGGCGCCATCATCGCGCAGCAGCGTGTTGCCATTGATGCGGATGAGACGGCGCTGCAGCTTCATCAGAAACTCTGCTCGGTGGCACAAAGCCTGCTGCGCGATGCACTGCCGACCATCCTGAACGGCACCTTCAGCGAGACCGCTCAGGACGAGAGCAAGGCGAGTTGTTTTGGCCGCCGCACGCCGGAAGACGGCCGTCTGGACTGGAACAAGCCCGCCCGCCAGTTGCACAACCTGGTGCGCGCGGTGACCGACCCCTGGCCGGGGGCGTATAGCTTTGCCGGCGTCAGCAAATTCATCGTCTGGAAATCCCGCGTGCGCGACGATGTCCCGGCCGCGAAACCGGGCACCATCGTCTCTGTCTCTCCGCTGATTGTCAGCTGCGGCGAGCAGGCGCTGGAGATCGTGACCGGTCAGACCGACAACGGCGTTTATGTGCAGGGCGCGCAGCTGGCGCAGTCTCTGGGGCTGGTTCCCGGCGCCTTGATCACCAGCGCCCCGGTGGTGGCAATTAAGCGCCGCACCCGCGTGCTGATCCTCGGCGTGAACGGTTTTATTGGTAACCACCTGACCGAGCGTCTGCTGAAAGACGATAACTACGAAATTTATGGCCTCGACATTGGCTCCGATGCCATCAGCCGTTTCCTTGACTGCCCGCGCTTCCATTTCGTGGAAGGGGATATCAGCATCCACTCCGAGTGGATCGAGTACCACATCAAAAAATGCGACGTGGTGCTGCCGCTGGTCGCCATTGCCACGCCGATTGAGTACACCCGCAACCCGCTGCGCGTATTCGAGCTGGACTTTGAAGAGAACCTGAAGATTATCCGCGACTGCGTGAAATACGATAAGCGCATCATCTTCCCGTCCACCTCCGAAGTGTACGGCATGTGTACCGATAAAAACTTCGATGAAGATACCTCTAACCTGGTGGTCGGGCCGATCAACAAGCAGCGCTGGATTTACTCCGTCTCTAAACAGCTGCTGGACCGCGTGATTTGGGCCTACGGCGAGAAAGAAGGGCTGCGCTTTACCCTGTTCCGGCCGTTCAACTGGATGGGGCCACGTCTGGATAACCTGAACGCGGCGCGCATTGGTAGTTCCCGCGCCATTACCCAGCTGATCCTGAACCTGGTGGAAGGCTCGCCCATTAAGCTCATTGAAGGCGGTAAACAAAAACGCTGCTTCACCGACATTAGCGACGGCATCGAAGCCCTGTTCCGCATCATTGAAAACAAGGATGGCCGCTGCAACGGGGAGATCATCAACATCGGCAACCCGGATAACGAAGCGAGCATTCGTGAACTGGCCGAAATGCTGCTGGCAAGCTTCGAGCGCCATCCGCTACGTAACCAGTTCCCGCCGTTTGCAGGATTCCGCGAAGTGGAAAGCAGCAGCTACTATGGCAAAGGCTACCAGGACGTTGAGCACCGCAAGCCGAGCATTCGCAATGCGAAGCGCTGCCTGAACTGGACGCCAACGGTGAAGATGGAGCAGACCATTGATGAGACGCTCGATTTCTTCCTGCGCACCGTGGAGCTGTCGGAACAGGCCTCATGAAAAAAGTCGGTTTACGCATTGATGTCGATACCTTCAGGGGAACGCGTGACGGCGTTCCCGGACTGCTGAGGCTGCTGAGCAAGCACGATGTGCGTGCCAGCATCTTCTTCAGCGTGGGGCCAGACAACATGGGACGTCATTTATGGCGTCTGGTTAAACCGGCATTTCTGTTCAAAATGCTGCGCTCGCGCGCAGCATCGCTCTACGGCTGGGATATTTTGCTGGCCGGTACCGCATGGCCCGGCAGGCGTATCGGCGCGGGTAACGAAGCCATCATCCGTGAAGCGGCGCAGCACCATGAGGTCGGCCTGCATGCCTGGGATCACCATGCCTGGCAGGCCTGGGCGGGCGTCTGGGACATTCCTCGCCTGGCCCGGGAAATCGAGCGTGGTCTGCGGGAGCTGGAGGCCATTATCGGGCAGTCGGTGCGTTGCTCCGCCGTGGCTGGATGGCGTGCGGATCAACGCGTCGTGAAAGCCAAAGAGCCGTTCGCGTTTCGCTACAACAGCGATTGCCGGGGCAGCGGACCATTTTTACCGCAGCTCGGTGAAAGCCGCGTTGGCACGGTGCAAATCCCGGTCACCCTGCCCACCTGGGATGAAGTGGTGGGGCGCGAGGTGACCGCCGACGGCTTCAACCGCTACATTCTGGACCGTATACATCGCGACACTGGCACGCCGGTCTACACCATCCACGCCGAGGTGGAAGGGATTGCGTATCAGCATGATTTCGATGCGCTGTTGACGCTGGCGGCGCAGGAGGGGATTCAGTTCTGCCCGTTGATCGACCTGCTGCCAGACGATCTCAGTACGCTGCCCGTCGGCAAAATTGTGCGAAGTGAAATGGCTGGCCGGGAAGGCTGGCTTGGCTATCAACAAACCGTGAGTCCGGTACCATGAAAGTCGCCCGTTATGGCTTAGGGCTTTTCGCCCTGTTTATTGTTTACTATCTCATTCCGGTTGATATCCGTCTGTTATGGCAGCCTGATGAAACGCGCTATGCGGAAATCAGCCGTGAAATGCTCGCCTCCGGCAACTGGATTGTGCCGCATTTTCTGGGGCTGCGTTACTTTGAAAAGCCGATTGCTGGCTACTGGGTCAACAGCCTCGGGCAACTGCTGTTTGGCCATACAAACTTTGCCGTGCGCGCCGGGGCCATCTTTTCCACCGGCCTGACGGCGCTACTGGTTATCTGGATGGCCTGGCAACTCTGGCGCGATAAACGCGTTGCCCTGTTCTCCGGCCTTATCTTCCTGACGCTGTTTCTGGTCTATGGCATTGGCACCTATGCCGTGCTCGACCCCATCATCTCCCTGTGGCTGGCGGCGGCGATGTGCAGTTTCTGGCTGGCCTCGCAGGCGCAGACCCTGACTGGCAAAGCGGGGGGCTACATCGTGTTGGGGCTGGCCTGCGGCATGGGGGTGATGACCAAAGGCTTTCTCGCTCTGGCGGTGCCGGTCCTTGGCGTCCTGCCGTGGGTGATTGTCCAAAAGCGCTGGAAAGAGGTGCTGAGTTTTGGCGGGCTTGCGATCCTGAGCTGCGTGCTTATTGTCTTGCCCTGGGGGCTGGCGATTGCCCAGCGTGAACCCGATTTCTGGCGCTACTTCTTCTGGGTTGAACACATTCAGCGTTTTGCCCAAAGCGACGCCCAGCACAAAGCCCCGTTCTGGTATTACCTGCCATTCCTGGTCGCGGGCAGTCTGCCGTGGCTGGCGCTGTTGCCCGGTGCGCTGCGTCTGGGCTGGCGTGAAAAACATCCGGCAGGCGGCGGGCTTTATCTGCTCGGTTGGGTGGTGATGCCGCTTTTATTCTTCAGCATTGCCAAAGGCAAGCTGCCTACCTACATCCTGCCGTGTTTTGCCCCGCTGGCGATCCTGATGGCGCGCTATGCCTGCCTCGCTGCGGAAAAGGGGGCCAGCGTGTTACGCATCAATGCCGGGATCAACCTGGCGTTCGGTACCCTCGGTGTCATCGCGGCGTTAGTCGTGTCGCCGTGGGGGCTGGCTAAGCACCCGGTCTGGACGTCGGTCGAGCTGTATAAAGTCTTCTGCGCGGTGGTGGCCTTCCTCGTCTGGGCCGTGGTGGGCTGGTTTAGCTTCAGACGGAGCCAGCAGCGCTGGTGGCTGGCGGCGCTGTGCCCTGCCGGGCTGGCGTTGCTGATTGGTTTTGCCATTCCCAACCTGGTGGTGGACTCCAAACAGCCACAGTCGCTGGTGGATACCGTGCGCGACCCGCTCCAGCAGAGCCGGTTCGTGCTGGCCGATAACGTCGGCGTGGCGGCAGGGCTGGCGTGGGAGCTTAAACGTAATGACATCATCATGTTTGGTCAGAGCGGTGAGCTGCGTTACGGGCTGGATTATCCGGACGTGAAAGACCGCTTTATCACTAAAGATGACTTTGCGCAGTGGCTGGCGAGGCATCGCCAGCAGGGGAGCGTGTCGCTGGTGATCCTGCTGTCGAAGAACGACGATCTGAACCGGGATAACCTGCCAAAGCCGGACTACCTGTATATCCAGGGGCGGCTGGCTTACCTGCAGTATCTGCCGCAATGATGACCTGGCTTTGGCTGGTGCTGGCAAGCCTGCTGACCTGCGCGGGACAGCTCTGTCAGAAGCAAGCGACCCGTCCGGCGAAAACCGGGCGGCGTGGTGCCCATATTGTGCTCTGGCTGGGGCTCGCCTTGCTGGCGCTGGGCTGCGGCATGCTGGTCTGGCTGGTGGTATTGCAGCGTCTTCCCGTCGGGGTCGCCTATCCCATGCTGAGCCTTAATTTTGTCTGGGTGACGCTGGCGGCGAAGGGGCTCTGGCATGAGAAGGTGGCCCGACATCACTGGCTGGGCGTAGGGTTGATTATGATCGGGATTGTTCTGCTGGGAGGAAGCCTGTGAAAGGGGCGTGCTGGGCGTTATGCAGCGTGGCGTTAGTCAGTGCCGCGCAGTTGCTGCTGCGCAGCGCCATGCAGGCGCTTCCGCCCGTCGGCGAGGCGCTGGCATTTTTCAGGGCTCTCTGGCATTTTTCGTCCGGTACCGGCGCGCTGCTGCTGGGGCTGATGGGCTATGTGGCCTCTATGGGCTGCTGGTATCTGGCGCTGCATCGCATGGCGCTCAGCAAAGCGTACGCCTTGCTGAGCCTCAGTTATATTCTGGTGTGGGGCGCGGCGATCCTGCTGCCCGGCTGGGGCGAGTCGTTCTCGTGGCAGGGGCTGGCGGGTGTCGGGTTGATTATGCTGGGCGTGCTGGTGATATTCCTGCCCCGGACATCTCGTGGTGAAAAATCACCCCGGGGGTAAGGGTGAACGGAGTGGGCGTGCAGACGGCGAGACTCAGCGAGCCAAACTGAAGCTGGCTGACCGAGTGGACCTCAGAGGTACTGTCGATGCTGACAATCTGCCAGGCGCTGCCGCCTCGTTGCTTTACAATCGCCTCTTTACGCGTCCAGATCCCCCAGAAAGCCGGGAGCTTCGCCTCCTGCGCTTCGCGTTCCAGCTCTGCATGTTCCGCCACGCTGAAAACCGCGTTCGCCAGTGCCTGCCAGTTATCACGCGGGCGTATCACTTCGATATCGCAGCCTACTTCACCTTCATCGCTCACCAGCAGGGCAATGTCGTCCCCGCTGTGGCTCAGGTTAAACCAGAGCCGATGATCTTTCGCAAAGGCGGGTTTTCCCTGTTCACCGTACACGATATCGGGCAGCGGAGACGGGGATAATGTCCGGGCGAGCAGCGTCCTGCCTGCCAGCCAGGAACGGTTTCGCGCACCCTGAGGTGCCATATCTGCGAGCGTTGACGCCAGCGGGTCCGCGCAAAGAGTGGAGATTTTTCCCAGTATAAACTGGTAAATAGTTACGCCCAGCGTTTGATAATGATTGAGGTATTGATGCCGCCAAACGCGAAGTTATTGCTTTGCAGATACTCGCAGTCAATCTGACGGGCTTCCCCCATAATATAATCTAAAGCACCACATTGCTCATCCGGTTGTCTTAAATTGAGCGTCGGGGCAAACCAGCCTTCACGCATCATCTGCACGCTCATCCACGCTTCCAGCGCACCGCAGGCACCTAACGTATGGCCAAAATAGCTCTTCAGCGAGGAGAGGGGGACCCTGTCGCCAAAGATGGCCGCAGTGGCCTGGCTTTCGGCGATATCACCCCGATCGGTGGCGGTGCCGTGGGCGGAAATATACCCGATGTCCGTGGCGCCTAAACCAGCCATTGCCAGCGATTGCTCCATGCAAATCTGCATGGTTTCACGCTGCGGCTGGGTGATATGCGCTGCATCGCAGTTGGTGGCAAAGCCCACGATTTCGCCGTAGATGGTCGCCCCGCGCGCTTTGGCATGTTCCAGCTCTTCCAGAATCAGTGTGCCTGCCCCTTCGCCGATGACCAGACCATCGCGCGCGGTATCGAAGGGCGACGGCGTGGTTTTCGGCGCGTCGTTGCGCTGGCTGGTGGCGAACAGCGTATCAAATACCGCCGCCTCTGAAGGACAAAGCTCCTCGGCGCCCCCGGCGACCATAACGGTCTGATAACCATGGCGAATGGCCTCCCAGGCGTAACCAATCGCCTGGCTGCCGGAAGTACAGGCACTCGACGTGGGAATGACGCGTCCCCGCAAACCAAAGAACAGGCCGGTATTGACCGCAGTGGTGTGCGGCATCATCTGCACATAGGTGGTGCCGGTGATGTTATTGGTGTGTTTTTCCATCAGCATGGAGGCAAAATCGCTTACCGGGCCCGTGCTGCCCGTGGACGACCCATAGGCGATGCCGGTTTGCCCCTGCGTCAGTACCGGGTCATCGATCAGGCCCGCCTGCTCAAGCGCCTGTTCGGTGGCGCGGGTGGAGAGCAGCGACACGCGGCCCATGGCGCGAATGCGCTTGCGGGTATAGTGTGCCGGAAGGGTGAAATCCTCGATGGGGGCGGCCAGCAGCGTTTGCAGACCGGCATACTCTTGCCACTCCGTCATGGTGCGCACGGCGTTTTCGTAGCCGAGCAGCCGCTGTGAAATGGTCGGCCAGTCCTCGCCAAAGGCGGTCACGCCTCCCATTCCCGTAATCACCACCCGACGCGTCATAACATCCCCCCGTTGATCGAGATCACCTGGCGTGTCACATAGCCTGCCCGGTCCGACATCAGATAACTCGCCAGACCGGCCACCTCGTCCGCCTGACCCATGCGCTGCATCGGGATCATGGACATGGCATCTTTCAGCGCGGCCTCTTCCATCTCGATCATGCCGGTATCAATCAGCCCTGGCGCGATGCAGTTGACGGTAATTTTGCGTTTTGCCAGTTCAATGGCCAGCGCTTTGGTGGCGCCGATGATACCGGCCTTGGCGGCACTGTAGTTCACCTGTCCGCGGTTGCCCATCACGCCTGACACGGACGACAGGGTGATAATCCGCCCGCCCTTGCGGGTTGCGATCATCGGCATGATGCAGGGATGAATAACGTTATAAAAACTGTCGAGGTTGGTGTGGATGACGCTATCCCAGTCCTCGTCGCTGAGCGCCGGAAACGCGCCATCGCGGGTTATCCCGGCATTGTTGACCACGCCATACCATGCGCCAAAGGTGCTGATTTCCTGTTCCAGAACCTCGCGGCACTGCTCGCGGTTGCCCACGTCAAAGGTCAGTAAACGACCCGTTCCGCCAGCCTGAACAATGGCCTCCAGCGTCTCATGCGCCCCATCAGCATCGCGATGGTAATGCACGCCTACGGTGAAACCGTCAGCGGCAAGCTGACAGGCGATGGCGCGGCCAATGCCTTTGCTGGCGCCCGTGACCAGTACGGAACGTGTCATGATGAAGCTCCCTGAGAGAAAAGTGAGGTTAATTCGTCCTCGCTGGGCTGGAACGTATTCACACGGCCCGTGGCAAGGGGGGCGTTATCCGTCTGGATTGTGCATTCAAAGCTGCCAAAGCGTTCGTCCTGCATCAGGCGCTCAATGGTAATGGTTAACGTAGTGCCTGCAGCAAAGCGGCCCGTGCTGCACACCAGCTCGCGCGCGCCCAGCACCATGCCCAGCGGGCTGTGGGGCAGGCCTTTTTGCAGACGGTGCCATTCAGACCAGACGCCCACGGTCTGGGCCATCAGTTCCAGCGCAAACCAGCCCGGCAGATCGCCGTCAACGTTCAGGAACGGCGCAAGCACACCGTGCCCGTCGACCGTGACGCTGCACACCGCGCTGCTGTCGGTGACACGCTCAACGCGCTCCAGCAGCATCATCGGTGCGTCGTGGGGCAGGTAGTCGGCGGGGGATAAATAACTCATGACACTCTCCCCAGCAGAAGGCTGGCGTTGTTACCGCCAAAGGCGAATGAGTTCGATAAAATCACCGGTTTTGTCAGCGGCGCACGCTGATGCAGCAGGCCGCAAGGCGGCAGCGTGTCGTCCGGCGCGTAGCGGGAAAAATCCTGCGGCGGCAGCGGCAGGTCACGGGTCAGGATCAGCCAGCTTAATGCGGCTTCAGTGATCCCGGCCGCGCCAAGCGTATGGCCGGTGAGGTGTTTGGTGGAGCTGCACGGTACCCGGTCGCCAAAGAGGGCGTTAATCACGTGCGCCTCAATCCGATCGTTGAGGGGAGTGGCGGTGCCGTGCAAATTAATATAGCCCACGTCATCTGCCGTCATGCCTGCCTCCTTCAGCGCCTGGGTAATGGCGCGAATGGCGCCTTCTCCCTCGGGATGTGGGGCAGAGATATGGTACGCATCGCTCGATTCACCCGCCCCCAGCAGCGCAACCTGATCCGGTTCGCGCGTCAGCACCATAAGGGCCGCCGCTTCACCGATGGTGATCCCCCGGCGGTCTCGGCCAAACGGTTCGCACTGCGTGGGCGAGAGCGATTCAAGGCTGTTAAAACCATTGACCGGCATACGGCTTAAGCTGTCTGCCCCGCCTACAAGGGCGACGTCCACCAGTCCGGCCTCAATCAGACGCTGCCCGCTGATGATCGCCCGGGCGCTGGAGGAGCAGGCAGTCGAAATGGTATACGCCGGGCCATCCAGCTGCAGCCAGTTGGTGAGGAAGCGGGAGGGATCGCCCAGCTCCTGCTGCGGGTACTGCCATTGCGGGCTGCGTTCGCCGTTCAGGGAGAGGCGCACGTACTCATCGCCTTCATCCAGCCCTGAGGTGCTGGTGCCCAGCACCACCGCCACGCGGTCGCGGCCCACGCGGGCGATGGCTGCCTCAACGGCAGGCTGAATCTGTGCCAGCGCCGCCAGCAACAGCTGATTATTACGGCTGCGGTGTGCTGCCAGGCTATCCGGTATCGGCGGCAGTTCACCCTCAACGCCGCCCAGCATGGCATCAGGTAATCCTTGCAGCCATCCGGCGCGATGACGCATACCCGGCGCAATCCCGGCGTTCAGGTTGGCCGCGATCTCATCGGCCGAGTTGCCCAGCGCGTTGACCATGCCAACAGCGGAAATGTAAATCATCTCAGTCACCCAGATATTGAATGGTGATGTGGTATTTAAAGACGTGCTGCGCAATGCTGATCGGCTCGCGCTTACCGTTGCGTTGCAGGTAGACAATCTCGGTGACCAGCTTGCCGTCAGGGTTACGCAGTTCGCGTCGGGTGCCAGTATCCTTTAGCGTCCATCCCTTCGGCAACTGCGGCTGCCAGGCGCTGAGCGGCCAGTGGCTGAGCATCACATCCGCCAGCACCTGGCTGGCGGGCGGTAGCTGGGGCATAACGACCGACTGCTCGGTATGGATCCCGGTGTTGTCATAGGTCGCGAGAAACAGGCGGATCCCCACCGACGAGAGCCCGGCAAGCGTCACTTTTTGCCCGTCAGCGTTCAGCAGAACCAGCAGCGACTGAGTCTGACCGTTAAACCGGCCGGTCAGCAGCTGCTGAGAACGGATGGCTGGCGTAATGCCCGGCGGTGGCAGCGTCACCTGCGTGCCCGGCTGAAGCCAGGCCTGCGGGCGAGTTTCTTCAGTATCGGTCGAATGGCTGCAGCCTGCCAGCAGCAGCGTCGCAGCCAGCGCGGCGGCGCGGTAAAAAGCGTTCATTATGGTTTTCTCTCGTTCCTGGCCGGCATCGCCAGCGGGGCCAGCAGGAAGGCGGTGAAAATACCGCTTACCAGCACAATTCCAAAGCTGCTGATGGCCTGCGTCGCGCTGAACACCAGCATGCCCAGCGTCAGCAGCGTGGTCATCATCGCCAGGGTGATAGCCAGCATCGACGTCAGCGGCGTGCCGCGCGGGTTGCTGAAAAACAGCGTGTAGTTGATGCCAATGCCGAGCACCAGCACCAGCGCCAGCAGTGAAAACAGATTGACGGAATGCCCGGCGACGGCCAGCGCCGCCAGCCCACAACTGAGCGACAGTACCGACGGCACCAGGCTGATAAGCCCCTGACGCCAGCCAAGTCGGATTATGGCGCCGCAGGCAATCGCCGCCAGCGCTACGCACAGTAGCCCCGTCAGCAGGGTGCGGTAGAGGGCAAACAGGCTGTCAAAACTGGCCTTACGATCGATCCAGACGACCCCTTCATGCTGTGCCGCCCGTTCACTTAGCGCCGTACTGTTTTTGACGCCGTCCACCGGGACGAGCACGCCGCTTTCGCCGCCCGGCAGGGTCAGCCAGAGCAGACGCCAGCCTTCGCTGGCCGGGCTGGCAAGCCAGGCGTCCACGCTGACAGGCATTGGCGTCAGATCCGGTGAGACGGTGTTCAGTCCGGCGCTGTGCAGCACGTTCATTACCGCAGGCGCAGCGTGGTGCAGCAGCGCCAGATCGCTTTTTTGACGCTTCATGGAGTTCAGCGGCAGGGTTCGCCAGCTTGCCAGCTCACCCGCTTTTTGCGCCTGCGCCAGCGCAGGGGTAAAGGCCTCCAGCCGCTCCAGCGTCTGCTGGGCTGACGCACCGTAAACCACAAACCATTTCTGATCGACGCGCTGGCCGGTCAGGGCGGTAATGGTCTTCTCCTGCGCCAGAATCGTTTTCGGCAGCGCCTGTAGCTGGGCGATATCGTCGTCCACCTTCAGGGTGGCAATACCTGCGGCGGAAAGGAGCGCCAGCGTAACGGGCAGGCCAACCGCGAGTGTTTTATTACGTCGCCAGGCGGTCAGCCAGCGCGACATCGCTCTGCTGGCCGGGACCGGGCGTACCGGCAATCCACGGCACAGCCAGGGGTGCCAGAATATCACCGTCAGGCACGAGGCGCTCAGCCCCACGGCGGCAAACAGCGCCATCTGGCGGATCCCGGGGAAGGGGGCCAGCATCATAATCAGGTACGCCACGACGGTCGTCAGAAGCGCCAGCAGCAGGGCATTACGCACTTTATCCAGACTTTGCCACGGCGAGTTTTCGCCACCGTGCACCAGCCGTTCGGTCAGGTAGTAGAGGGTGTAATCGGCCGAAATACCGATGATGCTCATGCTCATCACCAGCGTCATCAGATGCAGCTCGCCAAAGAACAGCAGGGTGGCGACCGTGCCCGCCAGCGCGCCGATGCCAATGGAAATCGCGCACAGCAGCAGCGGACGCAGGGAGCGGAATGTCGCCACAATCAGCAGGAGTACGCCCAGAAGTGTGGCGACACCCAGCGTGGAGATATCCCGTTTGGCCTGCTGGCTGGCGTAATCGCTGTAAAACACCGTGCCGCGAGACAGCAGTTGCGCCTGTGGGTAATGCGTTTTCAGCGTCGCCTGCAGCGCGTTCAGGGTGGTCACCAGCCGGTGGGTTTGCTGCATATCAAAAGAGGAACCGGCCAGCTCGCCGTGCAGCAGATACCAGTAGTTTCCGGCGTCATCCTGCGTCACCAGCCAGCCGTCCATCAGCCGCAGCTTCTGGCCGTTTTGCGCCAGCGCGAGCTGCGCGCCGCGCATCAGCATTAGCGGATCGTTTTGCAGCTCCTTGCCGCTCACGCCGGAAAAGGCCGAGTAAAGCTGAGATAAAACCCACTGCGCCTGCGCTTCACCGCCGTTTTGCAGGCGGGCGCGGGTGGCGGGGTCAATCATCCCGTTGCGGTGCTGCCAGAAAAACTCGCCCCAGGCTTGTTGCCCGGCGGGGTCAATGGGCCCTTTGACCTCGCTCAGCGCTCCGCTGCGTTGCAGCAGCGTCAGCCACTGCTGCGCCACGCGCGGATCGGGTTTTTTGCCGGGGCTGACCAGCCAGACCAGCTGACGGTCGAGCCGCTGCATAAAGCCGTCGTTGAGCGCCGGTGAGATCGCCCCCAGCGTCTGTGTCGGTAACATGGCCAGCACGCTGCTGTTCAGGCGCGCGCCGGGCAGCAGCGACACCAGCAGGCCCAGCATAATCAGGCATCCCGCGGCCCAAAGCAGCGCCGGGCGCAGCGATTTACGGTGCGGCAAAGCGTTGGCGTTCGTCATCGGTCAGGCTGGCGGGTGTCAGTCGGTGACTGGAGAGGGTGATATCCGTACGGTCGCCCTGTTTGTCGTTAAGACGAATAGACTCCAGAAAGGTCGCACCGCCCAAATCGAGGGTGGTGAAAATGGTGTTCAGCGGCGTCGTGGTGGGCGTGAGCACCAGCGACCAGCGGCCCTCTCCCAGGTCTTGAAAATCGATGCGGAAATTCTCTTCCAGCACCTTGCGGTCGGCCTGGAACAACGCCCGCAGCAGGTGGTTGAACTGGAACATCTGCGGATTATTGTCGGCGGTAATGGTCTGCGGCGGCTGGCCGTTGATGGTCTGCACCATCCGTTTGTCATCCAGCAGCAGCGTCATGGGGAACGGGGCTTTTTGATCCCACAGCAGGCCGCTGTCACGGGCGATCACCATCTCGCCCTGCGAACGCAGCGGCTGCGGCATGTCTTTGATCGTACGAACCTGCTCGAAGTGAGCGCGCACCACGGGCTGTTGCGTAAACCGCTGCTGCAGTTCATCCAGCGTCACGGCACTGACCAGCGGGCTAAACATCAGCGCCAGCAAAGGCAACCATTTCATGGCGTGACTCCCATACGTTCAAACAAGATCCCCGGGCTGACAAAGCACATTTCGCGGGTGGCTGCGTCGACCGCCACCTGGATGGTGTAACCGGTGGTGGTGCGTTTACCGGTCTGCGCGTCGAAGATTTGATAGGCAATGCGCAGGCGGTTTTCATACTCTTCAATCTGCGCCCGGACCCGGATGCGTTGTTCAAAGGTCACCGCATCGCGGTATTTCACCCGCGTATCGACCACCGGCCAGACATAGCCGGAGGCTTTCATCTGGCGATAGCCGTAGTCGAACTGATTGAGCAGCGCTTCGCGGGCTATTTCAAAGTAGCGGAAATAGTTGCCGTGCCAGACCACGCCCATCATGTCGACGTCGTGGAACGGGACGGTGATTTCAACTTCCGTCGTAAAGCGGGGATCGGTCAGCACCCTTTACTCCTTCTCGCTGATTTCGGGCAACTGCCAGAAATCGAAAAAATTAAACCAGTCGAGCGGTGACAGTAAGGCGTAATGTTCCAGCCGCTGCGCGTAGCGATCGACGGTATGTTGCAGCGCCTGCTGACGTTCACCGCGCGGCAGCAGCAGCGGGTCGGCGAACGGTTCGCAGTGCAGGGTCAGCGTCCCCTGCTGGCTGAGGGCAAAAATCAGCACCACCGGACAGCGCAGAATGGAGGCCAGGATAAACGGCCCCTGCGGGAACGGCGCGGGCTGGCCCATAAACGCGCTCCAGATCACGCGCCAGCTGCCGCCGCGCTGCGGCGTGACGGCGATACGATCGCCCACGATGGCCACCCATTCGCCGCGATCCAGCTTTTCTTTGATCAGGATAGCGGTCTCCGGGCCGATGTCAGTGACGGGCATCAGGTGAATACCCGCTTGCGGAGCCATCTCTTCCATAATCTGCTTAAAGCGTTGGGCGTTATCGCTAAAGACCAGGGCGTTGATGGTTTTCCCCCCTTCACGCTGCGCCAGCGCCCGGCAGGCTTCCACGTCGCCAAGATGCGAGGCCAGCAGCAGTTTACCCTGTGGATCGTCCAGCCCCAGCGCCTCGCGGGCACCCGGTGCAAACACCAGATCGCGATGCAGCTTCATCTCGCCGCGCCAGCTGGCCACTTTGTTCAGCATGGCATGACCAAAACGCAGGAAGTGAAAAAAGCTGTTCAGCCGGGGGGGCGGTGGGATCTGTCGCTGTGCCATGACCTCTTTAACCCGCCTAAGCCATTGCCGCGACGCCTGACGCGCCGAACGGGCGGTAAGCCAGTAAACGGCGGTGACCGGCCACAGCAGGAGGGTGAAGGCCTTGCGCCCAAGCAGTTGCCAGACGCGTAACATCAGGCGCATACCCCATAGCCCTTTGACCTCCTGCTGTTGCGCCCAGTGCTGCGGGCGACGGCGCATCAGCAGGGAAGGGATGCGCGGCAGCATCCCCAGGAACAGACGGGTATGCATCAGCGAGATGCGCACGTTGTCTTTTAGCGCATCGAAGTGGGATACACCGTCTGCCGGGTAGGTGACGCGGGTGGGCAGAAAATAGCTGGGCGTGCCCTGCCAGTAGAGGCGGACCATCACTTCAGTATCAAAGTCCATGCGCTTGCCGAGCGGGGTACGTGCGGCAAGCTGCATCACCGGCGTGATCGGATAGACCCGAAAGCCGCACATGCTGTCTTTAAGCTGCAGGGACAACGTTTCAATCCAGACCCAGACGTGCGTTATCCAGCGTCCGTAAAGGCGCGAACGGGGTATGGAGTCATCGTAAACGGGCTGACCGGAAATCAGCGCCTCGGGGTGACGTTGCGCCAGCGCCAGAAAACGGGGGAGATCTTCAATGGCGTGCTGGCCGTCGGCATCCACCTGGATTGCATGAGTGAAGCCGCGCTCTGCGCAGGCTTTCAGCCCCGCCATTACCGCCGCGCCTTTGCCGCTGTTTTTCGCCAGACGCAGCAGCGTAACCTGCGGATGCTGCTCCGCTAAGTGCGCCAGGGTGTGGCGCGTGCTCTCTTCGCTACCATCGTCAACCACCAGGCACGGGAGGTCAAACGGTGCCAGACGTGCGAGCACCGCAGCCATCATCGCACCGTGGTTGTAGCAGGGGATCAACACGCAGGGGCGGAACGTTACTGACATAGGCGAATCTTCCCGCTGCTGGCGGTATGGCGTTCACTGCCCGCATGGCGCTGGTAACTGAAGCTGAGCATCTGACGGGCAGGGTGCCAGTCAAGGATCAGCGTCACCGTGTTGTCCGGCAACAGCGGGGCCGCAAACTTCACATTCTGAATGCTGTGAAAACGGTAGCCCGGTGCCATCAGGGTGGTAGCGTAATGCATCACCCAGTCGAGTTGTGCAACGCCAGGGAGCAGGGGCTGGACAGCAAAATGTCCCTTAAACCAGAGCAGGTCAGGATCAAGATAAAGCGTTATCTCCAGATGCTCCGGGTGAGTCTGGTGGCGTTCGATTTCATGAATCTTCATGAAATAACTCCTGTAGCTGTGCAGTCACACGCTTGTTCATACTGTTGACCGGGATTTCATCGACAATGCGCCAGTAGCGGGGCACGGCAACCGGTTCAAGGCAGGGGCGAAGGGCGCGACGCCACGCGGATTCCTGGGCATTTTTACCCCCGTTGTCTCTGTGCAAGCGCGCCGCGTCACTGAGTACCAGCAGCACGCCAATGGCCTGACGACCACGGCGAGTGACCGCCAGCGCGGCGGCGTCGCAGATGCCGTCCAGCGCCAGTAACCGCTGCTCAATCTCATCGAGCGAAATGCGTTTATCTTCAATTTTGACCACCCGGCCACGGCGTCCGACGATGTTGAACTGCCCGTCAGCCGCGAAATGCAGGATATCATCCAGCACGGCTCCTTCAGCCTCGCGGATCAGTGGCGACGTCACCTGATCGCCGTGGAACGTCACGCCGGGAAACGGCTGCCAAAGTGTTGTCTCATCCAGACGGTGACGCCAGGCCATAACGCCCGTTTCGGTGCTGCCGTAAATTTCATCAGGCCAGACGTTCAGCCAGTCATGACAAGGGATGATGTCGCGCCAGGGCAGTTCGCCCCCGGCTGAGAGCAGCAGGGCAACCGGAGGCGGCACAAGCGAGGTGTCGAGCCGCTTGAGGAATGCCGGGCTGCTGATAAAGAGATACCGTTTGTCCTGCGGCAGCGCTGACAGCTGTTCCGCGTACTGCAGCAGGGAGGCATGCAGCGGCAGGCCAAGCGCCATGGGTAAGACAACACGGAACGTCAGGCCATACAGATGATGCAACACCACGGAGGCCACGACGTGACAGCCTGTCAGCCGTTCGCCAAACCGATCGGCGAGCAGACGGGCTTCCCGATCCAGGCCGATCACCGGCTTAATCACCCGCTGCGGCGTGCCGGTGGAGCCAGAGGTAAAGAGCTCGATAACGCGCGTCTCGTCAATGGCAGGCAAGGGGGAAAAGGGGGTGTTTGTCGGCGCAGTGGCGGTGACCAACCGCAGTCGCCCTGAAAACTCGAGCGTGGTGTCGCTCAGGACGCCGCTGAACATGGCCCGCTGTTCGTTAAGCTGCGCCCCCCGGCTGTGCCCGGGGAGCACGGGGGTTTTACCCGCATGAAGCGTCGCCAGCAGGGCGACGATAAAAAGATAGCCGTTTTCAAAACAGAGCGCCCAGCGCTCGCCCTCTTCCTGACGCAGCGCGTCGACCAGCTGCGTAACATCGTGGCGCAGATCGCCCAGCGTCCAGATACGATCGTCAAGCCAGGCGACAGGCGTCTCATCAGGACGCGGGGCGTTTAGCCACTGGCTCAGAGGAAGCGGTTTATCCATCGTTTTTTATTACCCGTTGTCGCACCAGCCATTCACCCGCCATTAACGTTCCCATCAGGATGTAGGAAAGCATTCCGTTCCACAGCGTCCACAGGCGCAGGTCGGCGTACAGCACGGTAAACAGCGCGACTGCGCCATTGCAGATAAAAAAGCCGCACCAGACTTTCGTCACTTTACGCGTGTAACGAACCCCGGCAGGAGACAACTGGGGCTCCCGTATCCGCGCCAGCCGTTCCACCATCGGCATGGATGTCCACAGCGAGCCCCCAAAGACCACCAGCATCACCAGATTAACGACCACCGGATAAAACAGCACCCACAGGTGAGCGTGAAAAAGGCTCGCCACGCACAGCACTGCCCCGGCCAGCGTCACGCTCAGGAAAACGTAGCGCAAGGGGCCGCGCTGCTGGCGCGTCTGCCAGACACGCAGCAGCAACACCAGCGCCATCAGGGGCAATATCCATTGCAAATGGTGGCTTGCAAGGCCATAGCCAATCAAAAACGGCCAGGCCAGCAGCATCAGGCCCGTCAGTATCGGGATGAGCGGAATGGCAGGCACGTCAGGCGTCGCGCTGGAGTTGTTCCACAACGTCGACGATGTCCTGAACGGTACGCACCGCTTTGAAGGTTTCAGGCTTAATTTTATGCCCCGTCTTCTTCTGCAGGTTAACCACCATATCTACGGCATCAATGCTGTCGAGATCCAGGTCTTCGTAAAGCCGGGCCTGCGGCGTAATGAGCTCAGGGTCGAGTTCAAAAAGTTTAATAAGAAGCGCAGAGACTTCCTGATAAAGGGTTTCTTGTTCTGTCATAGCGGGTCATTCTCAGGCGCGTTGTTGATGAATAAAAGCGGCGAGCGTGGCAACGGAATAGAAGTGCTGGCGCATCTCGTCGCTCTCGGCAGAAAGCACTACGCCGTACTGATTTTTCACAGCCAGCCCCAGCTCCAGGGCATCAATAGAGTCCAGACCCAGTCCGTCACCAAACAGCGGAGCGTCGGTGTCGATATCCTCTGGGGTAAGTTCTTCCAGATTCAGCGTAGAGATAATGAGATTCTTAATTTCAAGATAGAGCGCTTGCATCTTTCATTCCTGACAAAGATTGAAGACCGGATGTTAATTGCTGCTGCATATGCCGGTTTAACTGCCTTGCCGCCAGCGCAGGTTCGTGCTGGCTCGCATCGTAAAAATCATGAATGTTGATGCGTTCGCGAACATCCACGGTAAAAATGGGTTTTTTGGGCGGCACATTGTACCAGCGACTCTGTTTATCCAGCATGCGTTCGCTACAGTGGATCACCACCACGCGCAGAGAGCTGTTGCAACGAACGGCAATATTCGCCGCTCCCCGCTGCAGGGTAATGGCTTCGCCCACGCGGGTGCGGGTGCCTTCCGGGAAAATTAGCAGGGTGTCGCCCTGCGCCAGACGCTGCTGGCTGGCACGAAGCAGCGTTTCTGCTTCGCTGTTGATCAGGTAATCTGCTGCACGGATCACGCCGCTGACAAAGGGGTTACGCAGCAGCGCGCTTTTCACCAGACAGTCGGTTTCGTTCATCACCGAGGCGAGGATCACATAGTCCAGCAGCGAAGGATGGTTGGCTATCACCAGGCAGCCGCGCTCGGCGCGCAGAACGTCCAGATTGTTAAAGCGGTAATCCAGCACGCCGGTTCCGCGAACGACCGCCAGGAACAGCCGAAAACTGGCGGAGATGCTGCGTCGCGCCAGTCGGCGGCGTGCCGTGCGATCGCGCTGAAAAATCAGCAGCAGGTTAAACCAGACCAGCGACAGCAGCAGCCCGCCAAGGCCAAACAGGGCGAAGCAAAACCCGGTCATCAGCATGCGCCATAACCGATCGAGGCGGGAGAGGATCTGGCTCATTGGCGCGTCCACTGCCACTGCAAACGCTCGCCCGCCAGGGCAAATTGCCGCGCGTCGCTCAGGTAATGTCGCAGGAACTGAAGGCTTTGCGGCAGCGCGGGCTCTTCCCCTGTGCTTTCGCGATGGGTTTCACAGCAGAGCGCGTCCCCGGCTTCAATCACCAGCGCAAGGGCGTAAGGCCAGACGGGCATCTGCGGCGGGAGCCCGGCGTGATAAAACTCGGGCAGGACGCCGTCAAAATCCACCAGCAAAACGCGGGAATAGCCCGCGTGAAGCAGACTCAACACTTCGCACAAACTTTGCTGGAAGGTGTCCATCCCGGCGGAGACCGAGGATGAGACAATCGGCTGACCTGCAGTGATCGTAAGATTGCCGACCGCGGCGTTATGAACAGACATTGCAAAATCGGTGGGGGAGACGGGTTGCTCCGTCGCCAGCGCTTGCAGAATACGGTAGTTGCGTTCCAGCTCGCCATGGCGGCTGCTGTAGACCACGGCATCGATACGATGTTTGCGCAGCATCGCAAGGCCAATATCCACCGCCAGCTTACTGCCCGAATTGAGGCGGCGGGCGGTCATCATCGGCAGGTCGGTCAGTTTTGCAAGCGGCGCGGCGGGATCGATGGCGTCAGACTGGCGCGACCATGCCTGCCATGCGTCGGCATCGCTGAGTCCTGGCGCTCTGGCCTGCCAGTCGATAATGGTGAGGGTAAATTTCATCTACGCGCGTCCGCGATAAACCTGTTTCTGTGATTTTTACTTCGCAAGCGCGATGTTACAGCGTACATCGTACAGTGTTGTCGCAGGCTTGCGAATAACGTTTCTCCTAAAAATTTCCCGTAGAGTCGTGTTCCGTCTCACCCCAGACGATTAACCGGGAAGCCGACTCTTGGGTCGGCCCGGCCCCAGCAGTATCGCCAGTTTGCTGCCGCCCTTGGTGGTCTCCATCCAGATTTTACAGACGCTGGTGAGCGGTACCGACAGCAGCATCCCAACCGGGCCCAGCAGCCATCCCCAAATCAGTAAGGATAAGAACACCACCAGCGTCGACATGCCCAGCCGGTGGCCCATCATCCGTGGTTCAAGAATATTCCCCAGCACCATATGCACCACGAGGAACAGCGCCCCCACCAGCATGCACTCATAGAAGCCATTAAACAGAAACGCCTGAATCATGGGCGGCACGGCGGAGAGTACCGCGCCAATGTTGGGCACGTAGTTCAGCAAAAACGCCAGCACTCCCCACATCAGCGCGAACTGCACGCCCATCAGTATCAGCCCCAGCCAGACAATCACGCCGGTCCAGACGCTCAACAGGGTTTTTAAGGCCAGATATTTGGAGACGCCCTTTAACGCGCGGTGTAAACCGGCGATGTGAATTTGCGGATTATTCAGCGCAAAGCGCAGCTTATAGGGCACGTGGCGCACTTCGAACAGCATAAACACCACCGTCATGACCAGCAGCAAAATGCTGGCCATGGCGCCGGACAGGCCGGTCATCAGCGTGGTGGCGTAGGTCATGATTTTTTCGGAATCCATCCGGCGCAACATCCGTTCCGGCGAAATATGCAGATTCAGAAACGGCATCATCTCCTGAAGCGCCACGATCTTGCGCGTCAGCTCTTTGTTGTATTGCGGCAGCATCGTGGAGAATTCGCTCAGCGAGGCGGCCAGCACGCCGAAAAGGGCGGTGAGGGCAATCAGCATCACGATAACCACAATGGTTATGGCCACCGGGCGGCTGATACCCCGGCGCAAAAACCAGGTCACCAGCGGGTTAAGCACAATGGCAAAAAAGAGCGCCAGCAGAAGCTGGACAATAATATCGGCGGCAGCATGGATACCGGCGAGGATCACCACCAGAGAGGCGAGTTTTAACAGGATGTGGAGTCCTGCTTTGTCGGGCGGGTTAGGGGTCATTCGTGTTCCTTAATGTGATTGCCCGTTAAGTGTAGTGCGCGGGTTTCGCTTCGTCTGGCACCGTTAATCTGAAAGTCGCTGCTGATTTTCTGCTGGCGTCGTGGTAATAGTGAAACACTGTTGCAAAAATCCAGGTAAAACCTCATGCCCGAACCCGCCGCCGAACCGGCATTAAGCGGATTACGCCTTAATCTGCGCATTGTCTCCGTTGTGATTTTTAACTTTGCCAGTTATCTGACGATTGGCCTGCCGCTGGCGGTGTTGCCGGGCTATGTGCATGACGTGATGGGGTTTAGCGCATTCTGGGCGGGGCTGGTGATTAGCCTGCAGTACTTCGCCACGCTGTTGAGCCGCCCGCATGCGGGTCGCTACGCGGATCTGTTCGGGCCGAAGAGCATTGTGATTACGGGATTGTGCGGCTGTTTTCTCAGTGGCCTGAGTTACCTGCTGGCGGCAACGACCAGCCACTGGCCGTTGGTCAGCCTGGTGCTGCTGTGCCTGGGCCGGGTGATCCTCGGTATTGGGCAAAGCCTGGCAGGAACCGGCTCGACGCTGTGGGGCGTAGGCGTGGTCGGGGCACCGCACATTGGCCGGGTGATCTCCTGGAACGGCATTGTCACCTACGGGGCAATGGCGCTTGGCGCCCCGCTTGGGGTGATGTGCTATGCGTATGGCGGACTGTACGGCCTGGCGGGCACCATTATGGTGGTCGCGCTGGTGGCGATCCTGTTTGCCCTGCCGCGTCCGAAAGTGAAGGCCAGCAAAGGCAAACCGCTGCCGTTCCGGGCAGTGCTGGGGCGCGTCTGGCCGTATGGTATGGCACTGGCGCTGGCAACCACCGGCTTTGGGGTGATCGCCACCTTTATCACCCTGTTTTATGACGCCAAAGGCTGGGACGGGGCGGCCTTTGCGTTAACCCTGTTCAGCTGTGCGTTCGTGGGGGCCCGTTTGCTCTTCCCGAACGGTATTAACCGCCTGGGCGGGCTGAACGTGGCGATGATCTGCTTTGCGGTTGAGATTGTCGGGCTGCTGCTGACCGGTATAGCGACCGCGCCGTGGATGGCAAAAGTTGGCGTGTTCTTCGCCGGAGCCGGTTTTTCGCTGGTCTTCCCGGCGCTGGGTGTGGTGGCGGTGAAAGCCGTGCCGCCGCAGAATCAGGGGGCGGCGCTGGCAACCTACACGGTGTTTATGGATATGTCGTTGGGCATTACCGGGCCGCTGGCAGGGCTGGTCATGGCCTGGGCAGGCGTGCCGGTTATCTATCTTGCGGCTGCGGGTCTGGTGGTGATGGCCCTGATGCTCACGTGGCGGCTAAAAAAATGGCCCCCGGTGCAGGCACCGGAGGCCACGTCATCATCCTGACGTGTTACTGAATCACGATGGTGTTGATGATGTTTTCAGCGGCAGTCTGCGCTTTCTGCTGATCTTCCGCTGGCAGGGTGATCTGCAGGGTCAGCAGTTTGTTATCAACCTTACCCAGCACCACGGAAGAGTAAGCTGTCTGACCTTTTGCAGAGATAATGCTGTCCAGCTGCTGCAGCGTGTGGCCTTTCAGTTCGATGGACTTGTTCGTCACCACCTGCAGCTGCGGGTCGCGGCTGCGCTGCTGATCTTCCAGACGTTTGGACAGCACGGCCAGGTCTTCGCTGGTGTCGTCGCCCACAATCACAATCACCGCTTTCTGCCCGGTTGCATCGGAATAGACGTGCATGTTGTTCGCCTGGGTACCCAGCTTGCCGCTCTGGTCAGTCATATCCGCTGGCAGAGAAAAGCTGAGTTTACCGTCCAGCAGGTTCACCGGCTGACCGGTTGCGTTGCTCTCTGCAGACGCGCCCTGAGCAGGCGTTTTCGTGTCGCTGTTATCACAGGCTGCAAGGCCGACAACCAGCAGGCCAATCCCGACATATTTAACCAGATTGCGCATTGACTTCTTCCTTTCGATAAACGGCCATAACGGCTCATTTGTCCATCTTATCACAACTGATAAAGCGAACCCTTAACCAGCCTGCAATGCTGTGATTTCAGATTTATCTGCCAGTCTTTTCAGCAGCATATTCAGCAGCACGCCGTACATCGGCAGGAAGAAGACAATGCTGATAAGCACCTTGAAGCAGTAGTCCACCAGCGCAATTTCCATCCAGTGTTCGGCCATAAACGCATCCGGGCTGTGCCAGAAGGCAATGAAGAAGAAAGCCAGCGTATCGCTGACGTTGCCGAACAGCGTCGAGGCGGTGGGGGCCATCCACCAGCGGTGATTCTGACGCAGGCGGTTAAATACGTGCACGTCGAGGATCTGCCCCAGCGCATAGGCCATAAAGCTTGCAGTAGCGATTCGGGCAACAAACAGGTTGAAGTGGGTTAACGCCTCAAAGCCCTGCCAGCTCCCCATGTAAAACAGGGAGGAAATAACGTACGACACGAACAGCGCCGGCAGCATGACCGCAAAAATAATGCGGCGAGCCAGCGGTGCGCCAAAAATACGCACGGTCAGATCGGTGGCGAGAAAAATAAACGGGAAGCTGAACGCGCCCCAGGTGGTATGGAAACCAAAGATGGCGATCGGCAACTGCACCAGATAGTTACTGGAGGTGATCACCAGCAGATGAAAAAGCGAAAGCCAGAACAACGCTTTTACGCGCTGCGATTCAGAAAACGGCGTCATATTGTGACCTTTTTATACGTTGGGGTGAGGGAACCCAATAAAAACCGCAGCATGATACTGCTTTGGCAGGACAATGCAATGGTTAGTTTTTACGCAACCGTTAACCTGGTTTGCATTGCTGGCTACGGGGCGTAAACTACAGCCGTTTTTATCTGACCGAGAACACCATGACCGATCTGTTTTCCACTCCAGACCACACCCTTGATGCGCAGGGCCTCCGCTGCCCTGAGCCGGTAATGATGGTGCGCAAAACCGTGCGCAATATGCAAACCGGCGAAACGCTGCTGATCATCGCTGACGATCCGGCAACCACCCGCGATATCCCCGGTTTTTGTACCTTTATGGAGCATGAACTGGTGGCACAGCAGACCGAAGCACTGCCGTACCGGTATTTAATCCGCAAGGGGTAACCCCTTACTGCATGCCTAACAATCCCGGCAGCCACAGCGAAATCGCCGGGATGTACGTTATCATTCCCAGCACCAGCAGCAGCATGCCGTAAAACGGTAGCATCGCGCGCACCACATGTTCGATTTTCTGCTTGCTCACCGCACTGGCCACAAACAGCACCGATCCCACCGGCGGCGTGATAAGCCCGATCCCCAGATTCACCATCATGATCATCCCGAAATGCACCGGGTCGATCCCAAGCGACTGGGTCACCGGCAACAGCACCGGCGTCAGGATCAGAATGATCGGCGCCATATCCATCAGGGTGCCAATCAGCAGCAGCATGATGTTGAGGTACATCAGGATCACGTACTTGTTATCCGAGAGCGAGGTGAAGAACGCCGTGATGCGCACAGGCAACTGCATGTAGGTCATCACCGCGCCAAACGCCGCCGCAAAGCCAATCAAGATCATCACGATAGTGACCGTTTTCACCGTCCGGCACATCAGCTTAGGCAGTTCGCTCCACGTGTAGTCGCGATAGATAAACATGGTGACAAAGAATGCCCACAGACAGGCGACCGCCGCGGATTCGGTGGCGGTGAATATCCCGGACATGATCCCGCCGAGGATAATTACCACCGTCATCAGCCCCCAGAGAGCGTCCAGCAAAATCTTCAGCGCCTGTTTAAAGGGTATCTTTTCGCCTTTTGGATAGCCGCGCTTATGGGCAAAGCACAGACACAGCGTCATCAGGCACAGTCCCAGCAGCAGCCCCGGCAGCACGCCTGCGATAAACAGCGTGGCAATGGAGACCGTACCGCCTGCGGCCAGCGAGTAGATCACCGAGTTGTGGCTGGGCGGGATTAAAATCGCCTGCACCGACCCGCTGGCGGTGACCGCCGCCGCGTACTCGCGAGGATACCCCTTTCTCTCCATCTCCGGGATCATCACGCTGCCGATGGAGGCCGTATCCGCCACCGATGAACCGGAAATCGCGCCGAAAAAGGTGGAGGCCACAATATTCACCAGCGACAGCCCGCCGCGAATAAAACCGACAAAGACATACGCGAAATTCACCAGTCGTCGGGCGATGCCGCCTTCCGCCATGATCGCCCCCGCCAGGATGAAAAACGGGATCGCCAGCAGGGTAAATTTGTTAACCCCGCTGGTGATCTGGATCATCAGCGCTTCGAGCGGTAACTCGATCCACAACGCGCCCGCGACAGCGCTTAAGCCGACGGCAAACGCCACCGGCATACCCAGCGCCAGCAAAATGACGAGGGTGAATAACAAAACGAATGCATCCATTGTTCACCCCTTAACTGTGGTTGCCGATCAGCACCACAGGACGGTTTTCCTGTGAGCCAAACAGCAGACGTTCAATGACAAACAGGATCAGCACCGCAGAACCAATCGGCAGCGGCAGATAACTCTCCCCTGACGTCAGGATCGGAAACTCGGCGACCGGCTGCTCCCAGAGCTCGACACACAGCCAGTAGCTGTACCAGAACATAATCAGCGAGATCAGCAGCATCAGCAGATCCACCACGCGCGCACACGCTGTTTTCAGCATGTCCGGCAGTCGGTCGGTCAGCATGTTCACCGCGATGTGTGACCCGGCACGGTAGCTCACCGCCGCGCCGATAAACGTAAAGGTCACCATGCAGATGATGGCAATCGGCTCCGGCCAGGATTCACCGCGATTCAGCACATAGCGCGAGAAGATGCCAATCGGGATCACCACCGTCATCACCAGCAGCGCGCATCCCGCTACGCCCATGGCGAGCAGATACAGCCGGTCCATCCACTTCAGGTAGAGTTCGGACATACGTTCTCCGTTTACTGAACGTCAGCAATGGCTTTCATCAGGTCCTGATGCTTTTCGCCATACTGCGCGCGCACCGGCTCTGTGGCTTTGATAAATACCGATTTGTCGATCTCGTGGAACTGCACGCCACCGGCTTTCATCTTCGCCAGCGCCTCGGCGTTATAGGCCTGCCACAGCTTGCGCTGTTCGAATTGCGCTTCGCGCGCCAGGGTCAGGATTTTCTGCTGTTCGTCTGCGCTGAGCTTGTCCCATTTCACTTTTGAGTAGAGCAGCATTTCCGGGGTAATGAAGTGGCCGCTGAGGGTATAGTTTTTGGCGATCGGCATATAGTTATGGGCGATGAAGGTCGGCGGATTATTCTCAGCGCCGTCGATTACGCCGGTCTGCATGCCGCTGTAGACCTCACTGACCCCCATCGCCACCGAGTTAGCCCCCATGTCTTTCAGTGTCGCCAGTGCCACCGGGCTTCCCTGAACGCGGATTTTTTTGCCTTTTAGATCCTCCGGTTTGACGATCGGTGTTTTGGTTATCAGGTTACGGGTGCCGGAATCCATCCAGCCGAGAAACACCAGCCGCGATTTGGGGTTGGCGGTCAGTTTGTCGCCAATCTGCTTGCCGATATCGCCGTCGATGACTTTGTGCATGTGGTCTTCATCGCGGAACACATAGGGCAGGGTAAAGACTTCAATATCGGGCAGGATCGCCGCCACCGGAGCCATGGAGACACGGATCATGTCGATCGCCCCCATCTGCGCCTGTTCAATCATCTGCTTTTCATCCCCGAGCACGCCGCCGGGAAAGACCTTGATCTCCAGCTTGCCGTCGGTTTGTTGTTTGAGTTTCTCCCCCATGTGCTGTACGGCTACCACGTTCGGGTAGCCTTCAGGATGCACATCGGCGGCTTTAATGGTTTGCGCAGAAACGGAGCAGGCAAAAGCAGACAGACACAGAGCGGCCAGTAACGGCTTGAGGGTCGTTTTCATCAAGTCAACTCCAGGGTAGTGAGGTATGTGTTAAAACGGTGTTTTAGTTTTGTACGTTTAAAAATTACACTATGGCCTGGAAAACGGAGGTGAAGCGCCTCACAAAAGCGTGAATTTCTGAAACGCTGGTTTAGATTTTTGAGAAGGGAAGGCCGGGTTGCCGTTACGCTTTACCCGGCCTGGCGTGCATTGCGTGTTATTTGCGTCGCAGTAAGCGGAGCGCGTTGGCCGTCACCAGCACCGTCGCGCCGGTATCCGCCAGCACCGCCAGCCACAGCCCGGTGATGCCGAGCAGGGTGGTGACGAGGAAAATCCCTTTCAGCCCCAGGGCGATGCTGATGTTCTGGCGAATATTGGCGCGCGTGGCGCGTGCCAGGGAAATCATCTGCGCCAGCCCGGTCAGGCGGTTATGGGTGAGCGCGGCATCGGCGGTTTCCAGCGCCACGTCGGTACCGCTGCCCATGGCAATCCCGATGGTGGATGCTTTCATCGCTGGCGCATCGTTGATTCCGTCGCCGATCATCGCCAGCGGAGCATGGCTGTTCAGCTCCGTCACGGCACTGACCTTGTCCGCAGGCAGTAATCCGGCCTTAAAGTCCAGCCCCAGCTCTCCGGCAATCGCGGCGGCGGCACGCGGGTTATCGCCGGTGAGGATCACACCCTGGACGCCCAGCTGATGGAGCGCCGCGACGGCCTCTTTCGCATCATCACGCAGGGTATCGCGCAGTGCCAGCATGCCTTTGGCGACGCCGTCCTGCATGACGGTTACGACAGTTTGTCCGGTCTGTTCTAACGCCTCAACCTCTGAGTTAGAAGACTTACCCGCCGCGACAATCAGCACCTTTTTACCGTCGATGTCGGCCTCAATCCCGGACCCAACCAGCGCCCGCTGTGCCGTTGCCGTCGGAATTGCCAGCCCGCGCGACTGCGCTTCACGCACAATCGCCTGCGCCAGCGGGTGAGTGGAACCCTGCTCAACGGCGGCGGCCAGCGCCAGCAGTTCATCTTCACCGATATCCTGCGGATACACGCCAGTGACCTGCGGCTTGCCGACGGTCAGGGTGCCGGTTTTATCGAACGCCACCTGCTGCACCTGGCTTAACTGTTCCAGCGCCGCGCCGCCTTTTATCAGGGCACCGCGACGTGCCGCTGCCGCCAGACCGGAGGTAATGGCCGCCGGGGTGGAGATCACTAGCGCACACGGACAGCCAATCAGCAGCAGGGTCAGACCTTTGTAAATCCAGCCTTCCCACGGCGCACCAAAGAACAGCGGCGGAACGATAGTGACCAGCAGGGCAACCAGCATGATGGCGGGGGTGTAAATCCGGCTGAAGCGGTCAATAAATCGCTCGACGGGGGCGCGACGCTCCTCGGCCTCTTCGATCAGCTTCAGGATACGGTCGATGGCGCTGTCACCGGGTTCGGAAAGTACCGTGAGCTGGACCAGACGGTCGACGCTGGTGGCGCCCGCAGGTACTTTTTCACCGGCCGTGCGTTCAACCGGAATCGACTCCCCGGTGAGGGCGCTTTCGTCGAAGCTCGCGGTGGCGGTGAGCAGGGTACCGTCCGCAGGCAGGCGCCCTCCGGCAGCGACTTCAATCACATCGCCTGGACGCAGCGCGTTAATGGCCACCGTCTGGCGTTCGTTTCCGGCTACTCGTGTGGCGGTTTCGGGCTTAAGCGCCATCAGGGCGCTGACCCCTTTACGCGCCCGGCTTGCCGCCCAGCCTTCAAGACGTTCGCCAATTAAGAACAGCAGCAGCACCATGGCCGCTTCCGCTGTGGCACCAATAAACAGCGCGCCGATAGCCGCCACGCTCATCAGTGTTTCGATAGCGAACCAGCTGCCGCTTTTCATCAGCCGCAGCGCCTGACGGGCAATGGGATACAACCCGACAAGCGTGGTGGCGATAAACGCCAGATTGCCAAACGGGTGGTTGATCTGCTCCAGACCCCAGCTCAGGGCCATCATCATCACGAGCGCGATAAGGGGCAGATTTTCACGCAGCGGAGCGGTTTTTTCGGCGGGGGCCGTTTCGCTACGCAGGGAATAACCGGCCTGGCTGACGGCGGACACAACCTGCTCGCTAACGTCACTCTCGGCGCTGACCAGCAGTTTTTCGGTCGCAAAGCGCACCTGCACGTGGCTGACGCCGGGGATCTGTTTTACCGCATTTTCGACTTTGCGGGCGCAGGCCGCGCAATCCATGCCGTCAACCACCCAGCTGTAATGGTTTCCGCTTTCAGGCAGCGGCGGCGCGTTTTGCGTTTCGCACGCTCCTTCACAGCAGCAGTCATCTTTCGCTGGCACCGGGCTGAGCTTAAATGCTGAAAATTGTGGGGCTTTTTTAGGTGTTTCTGGAGTCGACATGGCACTCTCCGGTAATGATAATTTTCTCATTAACCGCAGCATACACTCTGGAGTCGACTCCAGAGTCAAGGCTTATTTAGATATACAGCGAACGCACAATCAGGAAGTGCCCGGCAAAGTAACAGGCGGAGGCAATCGCGTTATCAGCCCGGAAACGACGGCGATAGTGGCTGCCCAGCCAGACGATATTGCCGATTAACAGCAGCGCCGCGCCAAAGAAAGCGGACATCGCCTGTGAGGTTGGGCGGAAGAACCACAGTTCACCGGCCAGCCACACCATCACCAGCGTCATGGCAATAAACGTGCAAACAGGCAGACGCATCTCTTCCAGGCGTGACCAGATCACCGCGATCAGCAGCGCGCCGATCACCAGCAGCACCAGCGGGAGCGGCCAGAAGAAGGATAGCGTCATCTGGCTGGCAAAATAGATGGTGTAAAGCAGATGCGACAGGAAGAACGCCCCCACGGCATACAGCAGACGCTGACGCGGCAACAGGGTCAAGGCATCGCCAATCAGAGAAGCACACAGCCCGGCGAGGACCAGGTAGCTGATGGCGTTAAACATCGGCGCTTGCCAGGCAAGCAGCAGGAGCAGCAACAGCGTGACGGGTTTAAACAACCAGCGCTGCCAGGCCGGACCGCGGTATGACGCATCGACATAAAGCCATGCGGAAAAACAGACAGCGATAAATGACCAAAGCATATTAACTCCCTGTATCTGTTAAGGCTGAATAATCAGTTTCATCTTCAGTGTAGTGATGCGGGCAGGCGTTTGGCAATGCCGGGGGAGTCAGGGTATCCTGAATTCCGCATAATCTTATGGGATTGTTGAATGAGCAAGATGCCGCTGTTTTTCATTATCGTGGTGGCGATTATCGTCATTGCCGCCTCGTTCCGTTTTGTGCAGCAGCGCCGCGAGAAAGCGGATAACGACGCCGCGCCGTTGATGCAAAAGCGCGTGGTGGTGAGCAATAAACGCGAAAAACCCCTAAATGATCGGCGCTCGCGCCAGCAACAGGTTACCCCTGCGGGAACGACCATGCGCTATGAAGCAAGCTTTAAGCCGGAAACGGGCGGCCTGGAGATGACTTTCCGCCTGGAGGCGCAGCAGTACCATCAGCTGACGGTAGGTGAGAAAGGGATGCTGAGTTACAAAGGGTCGCGGTTTGAGGGGTTCAGGGCTGAATAATACGATCCCCTCTCCCAGTGGGAGAGGGTTAGGGCATCAGATCGCACCTTACTTCTTCACCTGCGCCTTAAACTTCTTCATCCACACCAGCAGTTCAAACACGCCGAAAATAAACACGCGCAGCTGCTGCCAGCCGGTCATCTGCGGGCCGTCTTTTGGCAGGCCGTTTTTCAGCATCACCATCTGCAGGGCATGCATGAAGGTGGTAAAGATAAACGCCACGTTCACAAAGATATTCATCGGGCGCGGGAACGGATGCACCAGATTGAGCAGTAAAAACGCCCAGACGCACAGCATCAGCAAACGTCCCAGATTAATCAGTACTGGCATTGGATTCTCCTTGTGCCTGACGATGATACAGACGATAAGCGACCTGACCCGCCACTTTTTCGCGGTGTAAATCCCAGTGAACCGGCACTGGCGGTAGCCCGTTTTCCACTTCGCTTTCAACGTAAATCAGCGCGTCATCCGCCAGCCAGCCGTTGCTTTCCAGCAGGGATAACGTCTCTTCCAGCAGCCCCTTACGGAACGGCGGATCGACAAACACCACGTTGTGTGGCGTGCCAGGCTGCGCGAGGAAACTGAGCGTATTGGTGTTCACCACTTTGGCGTTGGTGGCTTTCAGCGTCGCCAGATTTTGCTGCAGCGTCTGCGCGACGCCGCGCTCCATCTCCAGCAGCGTGGCGCTGGCGGCGTAGCGCGAGAGGGCTTCCAGCCCTAATGCGCCGCTGCCCGCAAAGCAGTCGAGGCAGTGGGCGTCTACCATTGACGGGGCCAGCCAGTTAAACAGCGTTTCACGCACGCGGTCGGTGGTTGGGCGTAAACCGGGGCTGTCCGGCACCGGGAGTTTCCGGCCTCGCCACTGGCCACCGATAATACGAATTTGACCGGCTGGGGCGCGGTTGGGTTTCTTCATCTCAGGAAAGCTCTGTTAACAATTGGCCTGCGATTGCGGGCGGTGATGTCAATTAAGTAAAGTGTTAGACTATTTCATCATTTTTTTAGCTTCCATGTATATAGCGCCGCGAGGAGTGTAGTCGCAGATGGCAAAACAAAAAAAACGTGGCTTCTTTTCCTGGCTGGGTTTCGGTGAAAAAGAGCAAGAAACAGAACAGAAAACCGAAGAACAACAAGCCGTTGAAGAGCAGTCTCAGCCTGAAACGCCTGTAGAAACCGCCGCGGTTGTCGAAGCGGAAGAGCATGCGCACAGCAAAGAAGAGACTGAAGCCTTTGCTGAAGAGGTGGTTGAGGTCACCGAACAGGTTCAGGAGAGCGAAAAGCCAGAACCTGTTGTTGAAGCGGTTACTGAAGCGCCGCAGGCCGTTATCGAACATGAAGAGTTGCCGCTGCCGGAAGAGGTAAAAGCGGAGGACGTTTCCCCTGAAGAGTGGCAGGCCGAAGCGGAAACCGTGGAAATTGTCGACGCGGTGGAAGAAGAAGCGGCACATGAGCCGGCGCTGGCCGCTCAGGCGGCTGAAGAAGCGGTTATCGTCGTGCCCGTGGAAGAACAGGCCGAAGAGGAGATCGTTCAGGAGCAGGAAAAACCGACCAAAGAAGGTTTCTTTGCCCGCCTGAAACGCAGCCTGTTAAAAACCAAAGAAAATTTAGGTTCCGGATTTATCAGTCTGTTCCGCGGCAAAAAGATCGACGACGATCTGTTTGAAGAGCTGGAAGAGCAGTTGCTGATTGCGGACGTTGGGGTGGAAACCACCCGTAAGATCATCGCCAACCTGACCGAAGGGGCGAGCCGCAAACAGCTGCGCGACGCCGAAGCGCTGTACGGCCTGCTGAAAGACGAGATGGGTGAAATTCTCGCAAAAGTTGACGAACCGCTTAATATTGAAGGCAAAACGCCATTTGTTATTCTGATGGTTGGCGTTAACGGTGTCGGGAAAACCACCACCATCGGCAAACTGGCGCGTCAGTTCGAGCAGCAGGGTAAAACGGTGATGCTGGCGGCGGGTGATACCTTCCGCGCGGCGGCGGTTGAACAGCTGCAGGTGTGGGGCCAGCGCAACAACATTCCGGTGATTGCGCAGCACACCGGTGCAGATTCCGCGTCCGTGATCTTTGACGCCATCCAGGCGGCGAAGTCGCGAAATGTGGATGTCCTGATTGCCGATACCGCAGGGCGTTTGCAGAACAAATCGCACCTGATGGAAGAGTTGAAGAAAATCGTCCGCGTCATGAAGAAGCTGGACGAAGACGCACCGCATGAAATTATGCTGACCATCGATGCCAGCACCGGACAGAACGCCGTCAGCCAGGCGAAGCTGTTCCATGAAGCGGTAGGACTGACCGGGATCACGCTGACCAAACTGGACGGCACCGCGAAAGGCGGGGTGATCTTCTCCGTGGCCGATCAGTTCGGCATTCCTATTCGTTACATCGGTGTGGGCGAGCGTATTGAGGATTTGCGTCCGTTTAAGGCGGACGACTTTATTGAGGCATTATTTGCCCGAGAGGACTAACAATGATTCGCTTTGAACACGTCAGCAAGGCCTATCTCGGTGGGAGACAAGCGCTGCAGGGGGTGACCTTCCACCTGCAGCCAGGCGAGATGGCATTCCTGACCGGCCATTCCGGCGCGGGGAAAAGTACCCTGCTCAAGCTTATCTGTGGGATTGAACGGCCAAGCGCCGGGAAAATCTGGTTCAGCGGCCATGAAATTAGCCGTCTTAAGAACCGCGAAGTGCCGTTCCTGCGTCGCCAGATCGGGATGATTTTCCAGGATCACCACCTGCTGATGGATCGCACCGTTTTCGATAACGTGGCGATCCCGCTGATTATTGCCGGTGCCAGCTATGATGATATCCGCCGTCGCGTCTCTGCGGCGCTGGATAAGGTCGGGCTGCTGGACAAAGCGAAGAACTTTCCGATCCAGCTCTCTGGCGGTGAACAGCAGCGTGTGGGCATTGCCCGTGCGGTGGTGAACAAGCCTGCGGTATTGCTGGCGGATGAACCGACCGGTAACCTGGACGACGCCCTTTCTGAAGGGATTTTGCGTCTGTTTGAGGAATTCAACCGCGTTGGGGTGACGGTATTGATGGCGACGCACGACATCGGGCTCATTTCCCGCCGTTCGTACCGCATGCTGACCCTGAGCGACGGGCATTTGCACGGAGGCCACGGTGAACAAGCGTGATGCAATGAACCAGATTCGGCAGTTCGGGAACCGGTTTGACCGTTTCCGTAAGCCGCAGGGTGGCGGTGACGGTAACCGTAATGCGCCGAAGCGGGCGAAAGCCGCGCCGAAGCCAAACTCCCGCAAAACCAACGTGTTCAATGAACAGGTACGCTACGCCTTCCACGGCGCGTTGCAGGATCTGAAAAGTAAACCGCTGGCGACGTTCCTGACGGTGATGGTTATCGCCATTTCGCTGACGCTGCCAAGCGTCTGCTATATGGTCTATAAGAACGTGAATCAGGCGGCGTCGCAGTATTATCCGTCTCCGCAGATCACGGTCTATCTGGACAAAGCGCTCGACGATAACGCCGCGGCGCAGGTGGTGGGGCAAATCCAGGCCGAGAAGGGCGTGGAGAAGGTGAACTACCTTTCCCGCGAAGAAGCGCTGGGTGAGTTCCGTAACTGGTCAGGCTTTGGCGGCGCGCTGGATATGCTCGAAGAGAACCCGCTGCCGGCCGTGGCGGTGGTGATCCCGAAGCTCGACTTCCAGGGAACGGATTCACTTAATATGCTGCGCGACCGCATCTCTACCATTAAAGGCATTGATGAAGTGCGTATGGACGACAGCTGGTTTGCGCGTCTTGCCGCACTGACCGGGCTGGTGGGGCGCGTGTCGGCGATGATTGGCGTGCTGATGGTGGCGGCGGTGTTCCTCGTCATCGGTAACAGCGTGCGCCTGAGCATTTTCGCCCGCCGCGATACCATCAACGTGCAAAAGCTGATTGGTGCGACGGATGGCTTCATCCTGCGTCCGTTCCTTTACGGCGGCGCATTGCTCGGTTTTTCCGGCGCATTTCTTTCACTGATATTGTCAGAAATTTTGGTGATGCGGCTCTCCTCCGCCGTGACCGAGGTGGCGCAGGTCTTCGGAACTAAGTTTGATATCAGTGGTTTAGGGTTCGATGAGTGCCTTCTTCTGCTGCTGGTCTGCTCCATGATTGGCTGGGTGGCAGCATGGCTGGCGACGGTTCAACATTTACGCCACTTTACTCCCGACTAAGAAAAGCGTGATATAATCTTTCCCTGCACCGAGATGTTCGCTCTGCAGGGAAAGCGTCCCTGTTGTCTCTTCCCCTGTTATCATCTCCATGTCACATTTTGTGCGTAATTTATTCACCGTTGCACCTGGAACTTGTGGATAAAATCACTGTCTGATAAAAGAGTGAATGCTAATCTCGTTGCTCAAACGCTTTGGCATGGTTGTTGCCTGATGGGGACAACCTGGACCAGAAGAAACATTGAGAGGAATGAATGACCAAAGAAATGCAAACTTTAGCTTTAGCCCCTGTTGGTAACCTGGAATCGTATATCCGGGCTGCGAACACCTGGCCGATGTTAACGGCCGAGGAAGAAAAGGAGCTTGCTGAAAAGCTGCATTACCAGGGCGATCTGGAAGCAGCGAAAAAGCTGATCCTGTCTCACCTGCGCTTTGTTGTTCACATTGCTCGTAATTATGCGGGCTATGGCCTGCCGCAGGCAGACTTGATTCAGGAAGGTAACATCGGCCTGATGAAGGCTGTACGTCGCTTTAACCCGGAAGTGGGTGTACGACTGGTCTCCTTCGCTGTGCACTGGATCAAAGCAGAGATTCACGAATACGTGCTGCGCAACTGGCGTATCGTGAAAGTCGCCACGACAAAAGCGCAACGCAAACTCTTCTTCAACCTGCGTAAAACCAAGCAGCGTCTGGGCTGGTTCAATCAGGATGAAGTAGAAATGGTGGCGCGCGAGCTGGGTGTTTCCAGCAAAGACGTGCGTGAGATGGAATCCCGTATGGCCGCGCAGGACATGACTTTTGACATGTCTTCCGATGACGATGCGTCCGACAGCCAGCCAATGGCGCCGGTACTGTATCTGCAGGATAAGACCTCTAACTTTGCTGACGGCATTGAAGAGGACAACTGGGAAGATCAGGCCGCGAACAAGCTGAGCTATGCGATGGAAGGCCTTGACGAGCGTAGCCAGGATATTATCCGTGCCCGCTGGCTGGACGAAGACAACAAGTCCACGCTGCAGGAGCTGGCCGACCGCTACGGCGTGTCTGCTGAACGTGTGCGTCAGCTTGAAAAGAACGCCATGAAAAAACTTCGCGCCGCGATTGAAGCGTAATTCCCGCGAAGTATGACGAGAGCCCCTGGATGCGAATCCGGGGGTTTTGTTTTTTTAGCGCCCACTCTGGCGAATTTCTCCCCCCTGGCAAACACTTACTGATGCGCTAAGCAGGCGACTTTCTCAGGGGGACAGGGTGAAAAATAACGAACTGAACGACCGGCGTTTACAGGCGACGCCGCGCGGCATCGGCGTGATGTGTAACTTCTATGCCGATAAAGCTGAAAACGCCACGGTGTGGGACGTCGAGGGCAACGAGTATATCGACTTCGCCGCCGGAATAGCGGTGCTGAACACCGGGCATCGCCATCCAAAAATCATTTCCGCCATTGAAAAACAACTTCATGCCTTCACCCACACGGCGTACCAGATTGTGCCATACGAAGGCTATGTGTCGCTTGCCGAGCGAATCAACGCGCGTGTGCCGATTGACGGCCCGGCCAAAACCGCCTTCTTCTCAACGGGGGCAGAAGCCGTCGAAAACGCGGTAAAAATTGCCCGCGCATACACCAGACGCCCTGGCCTGATCGCCTTTGGCGGTGCTTTTCATGGACGCACCTCGATGACCATGGCGCTGACGGGTAAAGTTGCCCCTTACAAGCTGGGTTTCGGGCCGTTTCCTGGCTCGGTATATCACGCCCAATACCCCAATGAACTGCACGGTGTCAGTACGGCGGAGGCATTAAAAAGCCTGGAGCGTATCTTCAAAGCGGACATTGCCCCGGACCAGGTCGCGGCCATTATTCTTGAACCGGTTCAGGGTGAGGGCGGTTTCAACATTGCACCGGCGGATTTTATGCAGGCCTTGCGCGCCCTGTGCGATACCCACGGTATTTTGCTGATCGCCGACGAGGTGCAAAGCGGTTTTGCGCGTACCGGAAAACTGTTCTCGATGGAACACCACTGCGTGAAGCCGGATCTGATCACCATGGCGAAAAGCCTGGCGGGTGGCATGCCGCTCTCGGCGGTGTCGGGCCGCGCCGAGGTGATGGACGCGCCTGCGCCTGGCGGACTGGGCGGTACCTATGCCGGTAACCCACTGGCGATCGCCGCCGCACATGCCGTGCTGGACGTGATTGATGAAGACGATCTTTGTACGCGCTCAGCACACCTGGGCCATCATCTGGTGGAAGTACTGAACAAAGCGAAGGAACACTGTCCGTATATCGCGGATATCCGCGCACAAGGCTCAATGGTGGCGGTGGAGTTTAACGATCCGCAATCCGGGCTGCCGTCACCGGAATTCACCCGTCAGGTTCAGGAGCGAGCCCTGCAGGAAGGCCTTCTGCTTCTGAGTTGCGGCGTGTACGGTAACGTCATCCGTTTCCTCTATCCGCTCACAATCCCTGAAGTGCAGTTCCGTAAAGCGCTGGACATTATTTCTGCGTCGCTGACTCGTTAAAGCCAGAAGCCCGGTGAAATTCCTGCCGGGCTTATCATATATTCATTTCAAATTTGCTATTCCAATATCATAAAAATGGGGTATGTTTTAGCAGAGTATGCTGAAAAAGCGCGACTGGTATACCTATAACTGAAATAAAGCGCTACACAACAACATCACAACAATCGTAATAACCATAATAATGGGGAATCTCAGGATGAACATGAAGGGTAAAGCGTTACTGGCAGGATGTATCGCGTTGGCATTCAGCACCATGGCGCAGGCCGATATTAAAGTGGCCGTGGTGGGCGCGATGTCCGGTCCGGTAGCACAGTATGGCGACCAGGAATTTACGGGCGCAGAGCAGGCGGTTGCCGACATTAATGCGAAGGGCGGTATCAAAGGCGAAAAACTGCAGATCGTAAAATATGATGATGCCTGTGACCCGAAACAAGCGGTTGCCGTGGCGAACAAAGTGGTGAACGACGGCATCAAATACGTTATCGGTCACCTGTGCTCCTCTTCCACCCAGCCTGCGTCTGATATCTACGAAGACGAAGGCATCCTGATGATCACCCCGGCGGCAACGGCACCGGAGCTGACGTCGCGCGGCTATAAGCTGATCCTGCGCACCACCGGTCTGGACTCCGATCAGGGCCCAACGGCCGCCAAATACATTGTCGAAAAAGTGAAGCCGAAGCGTATCGCGATCGTTCATGACAAACAGCAGTACGGTGAAGGTCTGGCGCGCTCCGTGCAGGACAACCTGAAGAAAGCGAATGCTGACGTCGTGTTCTTTGATGGTATCACCGCCGGTGAGAAAGACTTCTCTACCCTGGTGGCGCGTCTGAAGAAAGAGAATATCGACTTCGTTTACTACGGTGGCTACCACCCGGAAATGGGGCAGATCCTGCGTCAGGCTCGTGCAGCGGGTCTGAAAACCCAGTTCATGGGGCCGGAAGGGGTGGCGAACGTTTCCCTGTCTAACATTGCCGGTGAGTCTGCGGAAGGCCTGCTAGTGACCAAGCCGAAGAACTACGACCAGGTCCCTGCGAACAAACCGATTGTAGATGCCATTAAGGCGAAGAAACAGGATCCAAGCGGCGCGTTCGTCTGGACAACCTACGCAGCACTGCAGTCTCTGCAGGCGGGTCTGAACCAGTCAGCCGATCCGGCTGAGATTGCCACCTGGCTGAAAGCGAACTCTGTTGATACCGTGATGGGGCCGCTCTCCTGGGATGAGAAGGGCGATCTGAAGGGCTTCGAGTTCGGCGTGTTTGACTGGCATGCCAACGGTACTGCTACTGACGCAAAATAATGCTGGTGCGGGTTGATACCCCCCTCACCCCGGCCCTCTCCCACAGGGAGAGGGAGAAAACCGGGCAATGCCCTCTCCCTGTGGGAGAGGGTTAGGGTGAGGGCATCAGGCCGCACAATTCACCCCAAACGCTTCTCCCACCCATTTTTCTGCGCCGTAAACCCTAACGCCTGCATAAACGCCGCCATCACGCTACGGTCCTCCACGCCTACGTCGGCCATCCACCAGGAGGTAATGCTCGGGTTTTCACGGATCACTTCTTCGATCAGGTACTGTCCTACGCCGCGACGACGGGTGACGTCGCGCACGCGCAGAGAGTCCAGCGCCCCTTCCGTGCCGCTCAGCGTCACGCGCACAGCAGCCAGCAGACGCTCGTTGAAGCGCGCGGCATAAATACGGTGGGTTTCGTCAACGCTCAGCGACGAAGGGGAATATTCCGGCCAGATCTTGCCCAGGTCGATATGATCCTGGTCGCTAAAGGTCACCAGACGAACGATAGTCAGTTTCATTAGCTGCTTGTCCAAATCAAATTGAGTAGAGGCAGTGTACTCAATTTATTCGCTCAGCGGCTTCCTCTTTTTATTCCCCGTTACCAGGTGATTAGTTTTTTGCCAGGGCGAAGTGCAGTCTGAAAACACATGGATCGAAAAATAAGCAGAATTTTAACCTGAATGGCAGTGATTTATTCGGCGCTTTGTACCGTTATTTTATGCTGCAAACTGCACTTTTATTTGTTTATCTCTGCCTGATTTCAGAATATTATCTTTGCTTAATCGACTGAAAAATAGAGATTTTAGTCTGGTTTTTGATAAAAACCTGCGCTAAACCATTAAAGGCACTGGTAAAAATAGCGTTGTGCATTAAAAGTACAGAATGCTTTTTAACCATAATAAAACAAAATATATACACGACATCACGAATGGGGATTCAGAGATGAAAAGGAACGCGAAGACGTTAATCGCGGGCATGGTTGCATTGTCTCTCTCGCATGCAGCCATGGCGGAAGAGATTAAAGTTGCGGTGGTCGGTGCCATGTCCGGCCCTGTTGCCCAGTGGGGTGACATGGAGTTCAACGGCGCACGTCAGGCAATTAAAGACATCAACGCCAAAGGTGGCATCAAAGGCGACAAGCTGGTGGGCGTGGAATACGACGACGCCTGCGATCCAAAACAGGCCGTCGCGGTGGCGAACAAAATCGTGAACGATGGCATCCAGTATGTGATCGGCCATCTGTGCTCATCGTCCACTCAGCCTGCGTCTGATATCTACGAAGACGAAGGTATTCTGATGATTACCCCCGGTGCCACCAACCCGGAGCTGACCCAGCGCGGCTACCAGCACATTATGCGTACCGCCGGTCTGGACTCCTCCCAGGGGCCAACCGCGGCGAAATACATCCTCGAGACGGTTAAACCGCAGCGCATTGCCATTATTCATGACAAACAGCAGTACGGCGAAGGCCTGGCGCGTTCCGTTCAGGACGGGCTGAAAAAAGGCGGCGCAAATATTGTCTTCTTCGACGGGATTACCGCGGGTGAGAAAGATTTCTCTGCGCTGATCGCCCGTCTGCAAAAAGAGAATATCGACTTCGTTTACTACGGTGGTTATTACCCGGAAATGGGCCAGATGCTGCGCCAGGCGCGCTCTGTCGGTCTGAAAACCCAGTTCATGGGTCCAGAAGGCGTGGGTAACGCCTCCCTGTCTAACATCGCCGGGGATGCCGCTGAAGGCATGCTGGTGACAATGCCAAAACGCTATGACCAGGATCCGGCGAACAAGGCTATCGTGGATGCGCTCAAGGCGCAGAAGAAAGATCCAAGTGGTCCATACGTCTGGATCACCTACGCCGCCGTGCAGTCACTGGCCACCGCGCTGGACCGTACTGGCAGCAAAGAACCGCTGGATCTGGTGAAAGATTTAAAAGCACACGGGGCGAACACCGTGATTGGGCCGCTGAACTGGGATGAGAAAGGCGATCTGAAGGGATTTGAATTTGGTGTCTTTAAGTGGCACGCCGACGGTTCGTCTTCGGCCGCCAAATAATTATCCCGCCGCCCGGACCGCCGGGCGGGTATAAAAAGGTTTGCATATGTCCGAGCAGTTTCTCTATTTCCTGCAGCAGATGTTTAACGGCGTCACGCTGGGAAGCACCTACGCGCTGATTGCCATCGGCTATACGATGGTGTACGGCATTATCGGCATGATCAACTTCGCCCACGGCGAGGTGTACATGATCGGTAGCTACGTCTCCTTTATGATTATCGCCGCCCTGATGATGATGGGTATCGACAGCAGCTGGCTGCTGGTCGCCGCCGGGTTTGTCGGCGCGATTGTGATTGCCAGCGCCTACGGCTGGAGCATCGAGCGAGTGGCCTACCGGCCGGTACGCAGCTCCAAGCGCCTGATTGCCCTGATCTCCGCGATTGGGATGTCTATCTTCCTGCAAAACTACGTCAGCCTGACCGAAGGCTCGCGCGATGTGGCGCTGCCAAGCCTGTTCAACGGCCAGTGGATTGTCGGCGCCAGCGAAAACTTCTCTGCCTCTATCACCACCATGCAACTGGTGATCTGGGTGGTGACCTTTATTGCGATGCTCGCTCTGACGCTCTTCATCCGCTACTCCCGCATGGGACGCGCCTGCCGCGCCTGCGCGGAAGATTTGAAGATGGCGAGCCTGCTCGGGATCAACACTGACCGCGTGATTGCGCTCACTTTTGTGATCGGCGCGGCGATGGCGGCCGTCGCAGGCGTCCTGCTCGGCCAGTTCTACGGCGTAATTAACCCGTACATCGGTTTTATGGCCGGGATGAAAGCCTTTACCGCGGCGGTACTGGGCGGTATCGGCAGTATTCCAGGCGCGATGATTGGCGGCCTGATTCTGGGCGTGGCAGAAGCGCTCTCCTCAGCGTATCTGAGTACCGAGTATAAAGACGTGGTGTCGTTTGCCCTGCTGATTCTGGTTCTGCTGGTGATGCCTACCGGTATTCTGGGTCGTCCGGAGGTAGAGAAAGTATGAAACCGATGCATTTTGCAATGGCGCTGCTCTCTGCCGCCATGTTCTTCGTGCTGGCGGGCGTCTTTATGGGCGTTCAGTTAGAGCTGAACGGCACAAAGCTTGTGGTGGACACCGCCGCAGACATTCGCTGGCAGTGGGTCTTTATCGGCACCGCCGTGGTGTTCCTGTTCCAGCTGCTGCGTCCGCTGTTCCAGAAAACGCTGAAAGGCGTCTCAGGACCGAAGTTTGTCCTGCCGGCTATCGACGGCTCCACCGTTAAGCAGAAGCTGTTCCTCGTGGCGCTGCTGGTGGCTGCGGTGGCGTGGCCGTTCGTGGTCTCGCGCGGCACGGTAGATATCGCCACCCTGACCATGATCTACGTTATTCTGGGTCTGGGCCTGAACGTGGTAGTGGGGCTCTCTGGCCTGCTGGTACTGGGCTACGGCGGTTTCTACGCCATTGGCGCGTACACCTTTGCGCTACTGAACCACTATTACGGTCTCGGCTTCTGGACGTGCCTGCCGCTGGCGGGGCTGGTTTCTGCCGCGGCAGGTTTCCTGCTTGGCTTCCCGGTGCTGCGCCTGCGCGGTGACTACCTGGCGATTGTGACCTTAGGCTTCGGCGAAATCGTCCGTATCCTGCTGCTCAACAATACCGAGGTGACTGGCGGCCCGAACGGCATCAGCCAGATCCCGAAACCAACCTTCTTTAGTCTGGAGTTCAGCCGTACCGCCCGTGAAGGCGGCTGGGATACCTTCAGCAACTTCTTTGGCGTGAAGTATGATCCGTCCGACCGCGTCATCTGGCTCTACATGGTGGCGCTGCTGCTGGTAGTCATCACGCTGTTCGTGATTAACCGCCTGCTACGTATGCCGCTGGGCCGCGCATGGGAAGCGCTGCGTGAAGATGAAATCGCCTGCCGCTCCCTGGGCCTCAACCCGACCCGCATTAAGCTGACTGCGTTCACCATCAGCGCCGCGTTTGCCGGTTTTGCCGGCACGCTGTTTGCCGCGCGTCAGGGCTTTGTCAGCCCGGAATCATTCACCTTTGCCGAATCCGCCTTTGTGCTGGCGATTGTGGTGCTCGGCGGTATGGGTTCGCAGTTTGCCGTTATCCTCGCCGCCATTCTGCTGGTGGTTTCACGCGAGCTGATGCGTGACTTTAACGAATACAGCATGCTGATGCTGGGTGGTTTGATGGTGCTGATGATGATCTGGCGTCCGCAGGGTCTGCTGCCGATGACCCGTCCACAGCTGAAGCTGAAGAACGGGCAAGCAAAAGGAGAGCAGGCATGAGTCAGCCATTATTATCCGTTAACGGTCTGATGATGCGTTTTGGCGGCCTGCTGGCGGTCAACAATGTGAATCTGGATCTGCACAAGAAAGAGATCGTCTCCCTGATTGGCCCGAACGGTGCGGGAAAAACCACGGTCTTTAACTGCCTGACCGGTTTCTACAAGCCGACGGGCGGCACCATTATGCTGCGCGACCAGCATCTGGAAGGGCTGCCGGGCCAGCAGATTGCCCGCATGGGCGTAGTGCGTACTTTCCAGCACGTGCGTCTGTTCCGCGAGATGACGGTGATTGAGAACCTGCTGGTGGCACAGCATCAGCAGCTGAAAACCGGTCTGTTCTCCGGCCTGCTGAAGACGCCAGCCTTCCGCCGTGCGCAGAGCGAAGCGCTGGATCGTGCGGCAACATGGCTTGACCGTATCGGTCTGCTGCCGCATGCCAACCGCCAGGCAAGTAACCTTGCGTACGGTGACCAGCGTCGCCTTGAGATTGTGCGCTGCATGGTAACGCAGCCGGAAATCCTGATGCTCGATGAACCCGCTGCGGGTCTGAACCCGAAAGAGACCAAAGAGCTGGACGAGCTGATTGCTGAGCTTCGCGATCATCACGACACCACTATCCTGCTGATTGAGCACGATATGAAGCTGGTAATGGGAATCTCTGACCGTATCTACGTGGTGAACCAGGGAACGCCGCTGGCAAACGGCACGCCGGATGAAATCCGCAACAACCCGGACGTGATCCGCGCATACCTGGGTGAGGCATAAGATGGAAAAAGCGATGTTAACGTTTGACAAGGTAAGTGCCCACTACGGCAAGATCCAGGCGCTGCACGACGTCAGCCTGCATATCAATCAGGGCGAAATCGTCACCCTGATTGGGGCTAACGGCGCGGGCAAAACCACGCTGCTTGGTACCCTGTGCGGCGACCCGCGCGCCACCAGCGGGCGGATTGTGTTTGATGGCAAAGACATCACCGACTGGCAGACCGCCAGAATCATGCGTGAAGCGGTGGCGATAGTCCCTGAAGGGCGTCGCGTCTTCTCGCGCATGACGGTGGAAGAGAACCTGGCGATGGGCGGCTTCTTCGCTGACCGCGACCAGTATCAGTCCCGTATCAAGTGGGTGTACGAACTCTTCCCGCGCCTGTGGGAGCGTCGTATTCAGCGTGCGGGGACCATGTCCGGCGGTGAGCAGCAGATGCTGGCGATCGGCCGCGCCCTGATGAGCCAGCCGCGCCTGCTGCTGCTGGATGAACCGTCGCTGGGTCTTGCGCCAATTATCATTCAGCAGATCTTCGACACCATTGAACAGCTGCGTAAAGAGGGGATGACCATCTTCCTCGTCGAGCAGAACGCCAACCAGGCGCTGAAGCTCGCCGATCGCGGTTACGTGCTGGAGAACGGCCACGTGGTGCTTGAGGATACCGGCGATGCGCTGCTGGCCAATGAAGCGGTGCGGAGTGCGTATTTAGGCGGATAGGTAAAAGCAAAATGGCAACGCACGTTGCCATTTTTAGTGTTTTCTCCCTCTCCCCGTGGGAGAGGGCCGGGGTGAGGGCACCATACCGCACCCAACCACACCCCAAACCCCTTCACACAACCATCATCCCGCTGACCTTTTGTTGTCACTTATCTGTAAACAAACAGTTATTTTTCTGTCATTCGAGCATGTCATGTTACCTCGCGAGCATAAAACGCGTGATATCGCGCATCCGGCACAATAAGAGAGATGACAATGACATCGTTACGACACACAGCTTTGGGTCTGGCACTGGGTCTGGCTTTTGCGACGAACGCAATGGCTGTGACGACCATTCCGTTCTGGCATTCCATGGAAGGGGAGTTGGGTAAAGAGGTTGACTCCCTGGCGCAGCGTTTCAACGACTCCCATCCGGATTACAAAATTGTGCCGGTGTACAAAGGTAACTACGAGCAGAGCCTGAGCGCGGGCATTGCCGCCTTCCGTACCGGTAATGCGCCTGCCATTTTGCAGGTATACGAAGTAGGCACCGCGACCATGATGGCCTCCAAAGCCATCAAACCGGTCTACGAAGTGTTCAAAGAGGCGGGGATCAACTTCGACGAATCCCAGTTTGTGCCGACCGTAGCGGGTTACTACACCGATTCTAAAACCGGCCATCTGCTGTCTCAGCCGTTTAACAGCTCGACGCCGGTGCTGTACTACAACAAAGACGCCTTTAAGAAAGCCGGTTTAGACCCGGAGCAGCCGCCAAAAACCTGGCAGGATCTGGCGGAGTACACCGCGAAGCTGAAAGCGGCGGGGATGAAGTGCGGCTACGCCAGCGGCTGGCAGGGCTGGATCCAGATTGAAAACTTCAGTGCCTGGCACGGCTTGCCGGTAGCCACCAAAAACAACGGTTTCGATGGCACCGACGCGGTACTGGAGTTCAACAAGCCAGAGCAGGTGAAGCACATCGCGCTGCTGGAAGAGTTGAACAAGATGGGTGATTTCAGCTACTTCGGACGTAAAGACGAATCCACCGAGAAGTTCTACAACGGTGACTGCGCCATTACCACCGCCTCGTCCGGCTCGCTGGCGGATATTCGTCACTACGCCAAATTCAACTATGGCGTGGGCATGATGCCGTACGACGCAGACGTGAAAGGCGCGCCACAGAACGCCATCATCGGCGGAGCAAGCCTGTGGGTGATGCAGGGTAAAGACGCCGGCACCTACAAAGGAGTGGCCGAGTTCCTCGACTTCCTGGCGAAACCTGAAAACGCGGCCGAATGGCACCAGAAAACCGGCTACCTGCCGATCACCAAAGCTGCCTATGACCTGACCCGCGAGCAGGGCTTCTACAGCAAGAATCCGGGTGCGGATATCGCGACGCGTCAGATGCTGAACAAGCCGCCGTTGCCGTTCACCAAAGGCCTGCGTCTGGGCAACATGCCGCAGATCCGCACCATTGTCGACGAAGAGCTGGAAAGCGTCTGGACCGGCAAGAAAACGCCACAGCAGGCGCTGGATTCAGCGGTAGAGCGCGGAAATCAGCTGCTGCGCCGCTTTGAGCAGTCCACCAAATCGTAAAAAAATGCCCGGTGGCGCTGCGCTTACCGGGCCTACGACGTGCCATATGTAGGCCGGGTAAGGCGTAGCCGCCACCCGGCACTGTTCAGGAACCAAATCTCAATGTCATCATCCCGTCCGGTGTTTCGTTCCCGCTGGCTGCCGTATCTGCTGGTCGCGCCTCAGCTGGTCATCACCGTTATCTTCTTTATCTGGCCTGCGGGCGAAGCGCTCTGGTACTCGGTGCAAAGCGTTGATCCGTTTGGGCTTTCCAGCCAGTTTGTTGGCCTGGACAACTTCACCGCGCTGTTCCACGACAGCTACTACCTGGATTCTTTCTGGACGACGATCAAATTCAGCGCGCTGGTCACCGTGAGCGGCCTTGTTGCCTCGCTGTTCTTCGCCGCGCTGGTGGATTATGTGGTGCGTGGCAGCCGTCTGTATCAGACCCTGATGCTGCTGCCCTACGCCGTGGCACCAGCGGTCGCCGCCGTGCTGTGGATCTTCCTGTTTAACCCCGGACGCGGGTTAATTACCCATTTTCTGGCGGAATTCGGATACGACTGGAACCACGCCCAGAATAGCGGCCAGGCGATGTTCCTGGTGGTGTTCGCCTCGGTGTGGAAGCAGATCAGCTACAACTTCCTGTTCTTCTTTGCCGCGCTACAGTCCATTCCGCGTTCGCTGGTGGAAGCCGCCGCCATTGACGGCGCAGGCCCGATCCGCCGCTTCTTCAGGCTGTCGCTGCCGCTGATTGCCCCGGTGAGTTTCTTCCTGCTGGTGGTGAACCTGGTGTATGCCTTTTTCGACACCTTCCCGGTCATCGACGCGGCCACCGCCGGTGGCCCGGTGCAGGCCACGACGACGCTGATTTATAAAATCTACCGCGAAGGGTTTGCCGGGCTGGATCTCTCGGCCTCCGCCGCGCAGTCCGTCGTGCTGATGTTCCTTGTCATCATCCTCACGGTGGTGCAGTTCCGCTATGTCGAAAGTAAGGTGCGCTACCAATGATTGAGAACCGTCGCGGGCTGACGATTTTCAGCCATACCATGCTGATTCTGGGGATTATCGTCATCCTCTTTCCGCTGTACGTGGCGTTTGTCGCCGCCACGCTGGACACCAAAGCGGTGTTCGACACGCCGATGACGCTGATCCCAGGCACGCATCTTTTTGAGAACATGAAAACCATCTGGACCCAGGGCGTGGGGGCCAACAGCGCGCCGTTCTGGCTGATGATGCTCAACAGCTTCATCATGGCGTTTGGCATCACTGTCGGCAAAATCACGGTGTCGATGCTTTCGGCCTTCGCCATCGTCTGGTTCCGCTTTCCGCTGCGTAACCTCTTCTTCTGGATGATTTTTATCACCCTGATGCTGCCGGTGGAGGTGCGTATCTTCCCGACGGTGGAGGTGATCGCGAACCTGAAGATGCTCGACAGCTACGCGGGCTTAACCCTCCCGCTGATGGCGTCTGCGACTGCCACCTTCCTGTTCCGCCAGTTCTTTATGACGCTGCCGGACGAGCTGATTGAAGCCGCGCGCATTGACGGCGCATCACCGATGCGCTTTTTCCGCGACATCGTGCTGCCGCTGTCGAAAACCAACCTCGCGGCGCTGTTTGTGATCACCTTTATCTACGGCTGGAACCAGTACCTGTGGCCGCTGCTGATTATTCAGGACGTCAACCTCGGCACCGCCGTGGCGGGCATCAAGGGCATGATCGCCACCGGCGAAGGCACCACCCTCTGGAACCAGGTGATGGCGGCGATGCTGCTCACCCTTATCCCCCCGGTCGTTATCGTTTTAGCCATGCAGCGTGCGTTTGTGCGTGGTTTAGTGGACAGTGAGAAATAAGATGGCAGGTTTAAAACTTCAGGCAGTGACCAAAAGCTGGGATGGCAAAACCCAGGTGATTCAGCCGCTCACCCTCGACGTGGCGGACGGGGAGTTCATCGTGATGGTCGGCCCGTCCGGTTGCGGCAAATCCACGCTGCTGCGCATGGTGGCCGGGCTTGAGCGCGTCTCCTCCGGCGATATCTGGATTGACCGCCAGCGCGTGACCGAGATGGAGCCCAAAGACCGCGGCATCGCGATGGTGTTCCAGAACTACGCCCTCTATCCGCACATGAGCGTGGAAGAGAATATGGCCTGGGGGCTGAAAATCCGCGGCATGGGCAAGGGGCATATCGAGGAGCGGGTGAAAGAGGCGGCGCGCATTCTGGAGCTGGATGGCCTGCTTAAGCGCCGTCCGCGCGAGCTCTCCGGCGGCCAGCGCCAGCGCGTGGCGATGGGGCGTGCCATCGTGCGCGATCCGGCGGTGTTCCTGTTCGATGAACCGCTCTCTAACCTCGACGCCAAGCTGCGCGTGCAGATGCGTCTGGAGCTGCAGCAACTGCATCGCCGTCTTAAAACCACCTCCCTGTACGTGACGCACGATCAGGTCGAAGCCATGACCCTTGCCCAACGGGTGATGGTGATGAACAAAGGCGTTGCCGAACAGATTGGCACGCCGGTGGAGGTGTACGAAAAACCGGCCAGCCGTTTTGTGGCGAGCTTTATCGGCAGCCCGGCAATGAACCTGCTGGAAGGGCGGATCAGCAGCGCGGGCACCCACTTTGAGCTGGAAAGCGGGATGGCATTGCCCATCAACTGGTACTATCGTGGCTACGCCGGGCGTAAGATGACGCTCGGTATTCGCCCGGAGCATATTGGTTTAACCTCTCAGGCGGACGGCGGCGTGCCGCTGGTGATGGACACGCTGGAGATGTTGGGTGCAGATAACCTGGCGCACGGACGCTGGGGCGAGCAAAAAATGGTGGTGCGTCTGCCGCATCAGGAACGCCCGAAAGCAGGCAGCACGCTGTGGCTGCACCTGCCGGAAAATCACCTGCACTTATTTGACGGTGAAACAGGACAACGAGTATGAGCAACTGGCCTTATCCCCACATCGTCGCCCACCGTGGCGGCGGTAAACTGGCGCCGGAAAATACCCTGGCGGCAATTGATGTTGGCGCACGCTACGGCCACACGATGATTGAGTTCGATGCCAAGCTGTCGAAAGACGGCGAAATTTTCCTGCTGCATGATGACAATCTCGAACGCACCAGCAACGGCTGGGGCGTGGCGGGGGAACTGCCGTGGCGCGATCTGCTGAAGGTGGATGCCGGAAGCTGGTTCAGCGGCGAGTACAAAGGCGAACCGTTGCCGCTGCTGGCGGAAGTGGCCGACCGTTGTCGTCAACACGGGATGATGGCCAACATCGAAATCAAACCGACGACCGGTACCGGGCCGCTCACGGGCAACGTGATTGCGCTGGCCGCACGCGAGCTGTGGGAAGGCATGACGCCACCGCTGCTGTCGTCATTTGAAATTGATGCCCTTGAAGCGGCACAGGCTGCGGTGCCGGAGCTGCCGCGCGGGCTGCTGCTGGACGAGTGGCGCGAGGACTGGCGTGAGCTGACCACCCGCTTAGCGTGCGTGTCGATCCATCTCAATCATAAGCTGCTGGATGAGGCGAGGGTTAAGATGCTGAAAGCGGCAGGGCTGCATATTCTGGTGTATACCGTCAACAAACCCCAGCGTGCGGCTGAGCTGCTGCGCTGGGGTGTGGACAGCATCTGTACCGATGCGATTGACCTGATCGGCCCGGACTTTAGTTCTGCGGATTAAGCATACTGCCATTAGACTGCGACGGCAGCATATGCTGCTGTCCGCTGCCTGACGAACTCATCCCTCCCAGCATCCCGCCGTTTTTATTCGGCAGCGGTTGCTCGCGCATCTGCCCCTGCTGCACGCGCTGGGTGTTAGTGTTCATCTGATTTTGCAGGCTCTGCTGCTGCATTCGGGTCTGCGTGTTCAACTGCTGGTTCAGCATCCCTTTTTGCTGTTGCTGCTGACTCATCATCTCCGTCTGCATACGCTGCTGGCTCGGAATGACATAGCCCGGCTGGTTAGGGTTATTCATCGTATTGAGTGGCTGTGCAAGTGCGGCAAACGGGAGCAACGCCGTAAGGATCAGGAAGCGTTTCATGATCTTCTCCTTCTTTGAGGTTTCTCTTAAGTTTACCCCGAATTCACCATGACGATGATTTTTTAGGAGTTGTGAACCAGGCTTAAGCGGGGAATATGGCTCCCTTCACCTGGAGAACAATAATGATGAAACCAACCCTTTTGCGCTGGGTCGCCATCGCTGCGCTGATGGCAGGCGGTACATTTAGCGTGGCGGCTAACCCGCCTGCGGCTCCTCCGGTCTCTTATGGCGTGGAGGAAGATGTGTTTCATCCCGTGCGGGCCACGCACGGGATGGTGGCCTCGGTGGATGCGCTGGCAACGAAAGTGGGCGTCGATATTCTCAAACAGGGCGGTAATGCGGTGGATGCCGCGGTGGCGGTCGGCTATGCGCTGGCGGTAACACACCCGCAGGCGGGGAATCTCGGCGGCGGCGGCTTTATGATGCTGCGCACCAAAGACGGGAAGACGACGGCTATCGACTTCCGCGAAATGGCGCCTGCTCAGGCCTCCCGCGATATGTTCCTTGACGATCAGGGCAATCCGGACAGTAAAAAATCGCTGACCTCGCACCTTGCGTCCGGTACGCCTGGCACCGTCGCAGGCTTCTCGCTGGCGCTGGAAAAATACGGCACGATGCCGCTGAACAAAGTGGTCCAGCCTGCCATTAAGCTGGCACGCGACGGCTTTGTAGTGAATGACGCCCTGGCCGATGACCTTAAAACCTACGGCAGCGAAGTCATTCCGAACCATGTAAACAGCAAGGCGATCTTCTGGAAAGACGGAGAGCCGCTGAAGAAGGGCGATAAGCTGGTGCAGAAGAACCTTGCCAAAAGCCTGGAGCTGATTGCGGAGCATGGCCCGGACGCCTTCTACAAAGGGGCGATTGCCGACCAGATTGCCGAAGAGATGCAAAAGAACGGCGGGCTCATCACCAAAGCGGATCTGGCGGAGTATAAGGCAATGGAGCGCGAGCCAATTAGCGGCACCTACCGTGGCTATGAGGTCTTCTCCATGCCGCCGCCGTCCTCCGGCGGGATCCACATCGTGCAGATCCTCAATATTCTGGAAAACTTCGATATGCACAAGTTTGGCTTCGGCAGTGCCGATGCCATCCAGGTGATGGCCGAGGCGGAAAAACGCGCCTATGCCGACCGCTCGGAATACCTTGGCGACCCGGACTTTGTGAAGGTGCCGTGGCAGGCGCTGACCAACAAAGCGTATGCCAAATCCATTGCCGATCAGATCGACATCAATAAGGCTAAGCCGTCGAGCGAGATCCGCCCCGGCAAGCTGGCACCGTATGAAAGTAACCAGACCACCCACTTCTCGGTGGTGGATAAAGACGGTAACGCGGTGGCGGTTACCTATACGCTCAATACCACCTTTGGAACCGGTATTGTGGCGGGTAACAGCGGCATTCTGCTGAACAACGAGATGGATGACTTCTCTGCCAAACCGGGCGTACCGAACGTCTACGGGCTGGTCGGTGGGGATGCCAACGCGGTGGGGCCGAAGAAACGTCCGCTGTCGTCGATGTCACCAACCATTGTGGTGAAAGACGGCAAAACCTGGCTGGTAACCGGCAGCCCGGGCGGCAGCCGAATTATCACCACCGTGCTGCAGATGGTGGTGAACAGTATCGACTTTGGTATGAACGTGGCGGAGGCGACCAACGCCCCACGCTTCCATCACCAGTGGCTGCCGGATGAACTGCGCGTCGAGAAGGGCTTTAGCCCGGACACCCTCAAACTGCTGGAGCAGCGCGGACAGAAGGTAGCGGTGAAAGAGGCGATGGGCAGCACCCAGAGCATTATGGTGGGGCCGGACGGGGCGCTGTTTGGCGCGTCAGACCCGCGGTCGGTGGATGATTTAACGGCGGGGTATTAATCTGTTGTCTAATTCCCTCTCCCGGTGGGAGAGGGTTAGGGTGAGGGCAACTAACTACTTCATTCGCGCCATATAATACGCATCCACATACTCGCCGTTGCGCAGGGCATAACGCTTGCCTGTGCCTTCAATCTCAAATCCGTGTTTTTTGTACACCGCAATCGCCGGCTCGTTATCGACAAACACCGTCAGCTCAATGCGGTCAACGCGCAGCCAGTTATCGCACATATCAATCATGGTGCGCATCAGTGCGCTGGCAACGCCCCGGTTTTGCCACTGCGCGCCTACACAGATCCCAAAATCAGCCACATGGCTGCGGCGCGGGCGTTGCGCAACGGCGATGCACAGGTGTCCGGCAACGGTGCCGTCGATACATGCGACCAGCTGTTTAATGCCCGGCTGGTCGGATAGCCGCTCTTGCCACATCTGCTCAGAGGGATGAGGAACCTGTAGCGTGTTGTGGTACACCTCCGGCTGGGCGTGGATCTGACGAATGGCGTCATAATCTTTCGGTTCCGCATGGCGTATCACTATCTCACTCATTCCTTATTCCTCAGTCAGTTAAACATCCTTTCCAACATCAGTGACTTTGAAATTTGAGTCAACCGCTATTTTTTGCAAAAAGTATTGGACAAGTGCGAATGAGAATGATTATTATTGCTCTGCATTCAGGAAGACCACTACGGGAACCTGAAAGCACGACATTGCTCACATTGCTTCCAGTATTACTTTAGCCAGCTTTTAGCTGGCTTTTTTTTGTCCTTTTTCGCCCTCTCCCCGTGGGAGAGGGCTGGGGTGAGGGCAAAACATGCGCTATGGTAAAACCCAGTAACCTTCCAAAAGGACTGAGCTATGACCTTACATTGCGCATTTATTGGATTTGGTAAAAGTACGACCCGCTATCACCTTCCGTATGTTCTCAACCGTAAAGACAGCTGGCATGTGGCGCATATCTACCGCCGCAGCGCGAAGCCGGAAGAGCAGTCTCCGCAGTATTCCCATATTCATTTCACCAGCGATCTCAATGAAGTCCTGGGCGACCCGCAGGTTAAACTGGTCATCGTCTGTACCCATGCCGACAGCCATTTCGACTATGCGAAACGCGCGCTCGAGGCGGGTAAAAACGTGCTGGTAGAAAAACCCTTCACCCCGACCATCGCTGAAGCGAAAACGCTCTTCGCACTGGCGAAAAGCAAAGGGCTGACCGTCACGCCGTATCAGAACCGTCGCTTCGACAGCTGCTTCCTGACGGCGAAAAAGGCGATTGAGAGCGGCAAGCTTGGCGACATCGTCGAAATGGAAAGCCATTTTGACTATTACCGCCCGGTGGCGGAGACCAAGCCCGGCCTGCCGCAGGACGGTTCCTTCTACGGTCTTGGCGTCCATACCATGGACCAAATCATCTCCCTGTTTGGCCGCCCGGACCACGTGGCGTATGACATTCGCAGCCTGCGTAATAAAGCCAACCCGGACGATACTTTTGAAGCGCAGCTGTTCTACGGCGACCTGAAAGCCATCGTTAAAACCAGCCATCTGGTGAAAATCGACTACCCGAAATTTATCGTTCACGGCACGAAAGGTTCGTTTATCAAGTACGGTATCGATCAGCAGGAGACCAGCCTGAAGGCCAATATCATGCCGGGTGAACCGGGCTTTGCGGCGGATGATTCGGTTGGCGTACTGGAGTATGTGAACGCAGAAGGTGTGACGGTCAGAGAAGAGCTGACGCCTGAAACCGGCGACTATGGTCGCGTCTACGACGCGCTGCATGCAACCCTGACCCGCGGCGTGGCGAATTACGTCAAGGAATCTGACGTTCTGACCAACCTCGAAATCCTCGAACGGGCCTTCGAACAGGCTTCTCCTGCCACGGTAACCCTTGCGAAATAAGCAAAAATGGCTCCTCTGCACTTGTTCATAATTTTTGAACAGAGGAGTCAATTTTCACCCTCTATGATCCCAGGCGGTTTGCGTCCACACTTACTCCATCGAAACGAACTGAGGGTGAAAACAATGATCTACTTACGCAAAGCAAACGAACGTGGTCACGCGAATCATGGCTGGCTGGACTCATGGCATTCATTCTCGTTTGCCGACTACTACGACCCGAACTTCATGGGCTTCTCCGCACTGCGCGTGATTAACGATGACGTGATTGATGCAGGCCAGGGCTTCGGTACCCACCCGCATAAAGACATGGAAATCCTGACCTATGTGCTTGAAGGGGCGGTTGAGCACCAGGACAGCATGGGCAACAAAGAGCAGGTTCCGGCGGGCGAGTTCCAGATCATGAGTGCGGGTACCGGTGTTCGTCACTCGGAGTACAACCCGAGCAAAACGGAAAAACTGCACCTGTATCAAATCTGGATCATTCCAGAAGAAACCGGCATCAAGCCGCGCTACGAGCAGCGCCGCTTCGACGCCAAACAGGGCAAACAGCTGGTGCTCTCCCCGGATGCGCGTGAAGGTTCGCTGAAAGTGCATCAGGATATGGAACTGTACCGCTGGGCGCTGGCGAAAGACGAACAGTCTGTACACCAGATCGCCGCGAACCGCCGCGTCTGGATCCAGGTGGTGAAAGGTGAAGTGTCCATCAACGGCACCAAAGCGACAACGGCGGATGGTCTGGCCATCTGGGATGAGCAAGCGCTCTCCGTGCATGCCGACAGCGAAAGTGAAATTCTGCTGTTTGATCTGCCACCGGTGTAATAAATCATAAATAAATGCCCATCCTTCCCTTTGACAGGGGAAGGATGGGCTTTGTCCGTGATAAACTGAGCAAATCTCTCTCTTCAAGATTTCTCAGGACGATGAAAAAGAAACGCCCCGTACTTCAGGATGTCGCCGATCGTGTTGGTGTGACCAAAATGACGGTCAGCCGTTTTTTACGTAACCCGGAACAGGTTTCCGTAGCGTTGCGTGGCAAGATTGCCGCTGCTCTCGATGAACTGGGTTATATCCCTAACCGCGCACCCGATATTCTTTCTAATGCCACCAGTCGTGCGGTGGGCGTCCTCCTGCCTTCTTTAACTAACCAGGTCTTTGCCGAAGTGTTGCGCGGTATTGAAAGCGTCACGGATGCGTTTGGTTACCAGACCATGCTGGCACACTACGGCTACAAACCGGAACTGGAAGAAGAACGTCTTGAATCGATGCTTTCCTGGAACATCGATGGCCTGATTTTAACTGAACGTACTCACACCCCCCGTACGCTGAAGATGATCGAAGTGGCCGGGATCCCGGTGGTGGAACTGATGGACAGCCAGTCGCCGTGCCTTGATATTGCCGTGGGTTTTGACAACTTCGAAGCGGCGCGGCAGATGACGGCGGCGATCATCGCGCGTGGTCATCGTCATATCGCCTACCTGGGTGCGCGTCTTGATGAACGTACTATCATCAAACAGAAGGGATACGAGCAGGCGATGCTTGACGCAAATTTAACCCCGTACAGCGTGATGGTGGAGCAGTCCTCTTCCTATACGTCGGGTATTGAGCTGATGCGGCAGGCACGGCGCGAGTATCCACAACTGGACGGTATTTTCTGTACCAACGATGACCTTGCGGTCGGTGCAGCGTTCGAATGCCAGCGTCTGGGGCTGAAGATCCCCGATGATATGGCGATAGCCGGTTTCCACGGCCATGACATCGGCCAGGTGATGGAGCCGCGTCTGGCGAGCGTCCTGACACCGCGTGAACGCATGGGTCGCATTGGCGCAGAACGCCTGCTGGCGCGCATTCGCGGTGAAGCGGTTACGCCAAAAATGTTAGATTTAGGTTTCACCTTGTCACCGGGTGGATCTATTTAATCCGACAAATTTGAAGTAGCTCACACTTATTCACATCGCGCACGTTTGGATATTGCTTCTCTTTTGCCCCGGCAGGACAATGTTACCGATAACTGTTACCCGTAACAATTGACTGAGGGACACCCTTTGAGCACGACTAATCATGATCACCACGTTTACGTCCTGATGGGCGTTTCCGGTAGCGGTAAATCTGCCGTGGCAAGCGAAGTGGCGCATCAACTTAATGCGGCGTTTCTTGATGGCGACTTCCTCCATCCGCGCAGCAACATCATGAAGATGGCCTCCGGCGAGCCGCTGAACGACGACGACCGTAAACCGTGGTTACAGGCGCTGAACGATGCCGCGTTTGCCATGCAGCGCACCAATAAAGTTTCCCTGATCGTCTGCTCTGCGCTGAAAAAAACCTACCGCGATCTGCTGCGTGACGGCAACCCGAACCTCTCTTTCATCTACCTGAAAGGCGATTTCGACGTCATCGAAAGCCGTCTCAAGGCGCGCAAAGGCCACTTCTTCAAAACCCAGATGCTGGTCACACAGTTCGAAGCGCTGCAGGAGCCAGGTGAAGATGAAAAAGACGTCTTAGTGGTTGATATCGATCAGTCACTGGAGGGTGTTGTTGCCAGCACCATCGAGGTCATTAATAAAAGGCAGTAAGTTTTGAGTACATTAACGCTAGTTTTGACAGCAGTGGGTTCGGTATTGCTGCTGCTGTTTTTAGTGATGAAAGCGCGTATGCATGCTTTTGTTGCTTTGATGGTGGTTTCTATTGGTGCAGGTCTCTTTTCCGGCATGCCGCTCGACAAGATCGCTGCGACGATGGAAAAAGGGATGGGGGGCACACTGGGCTTCCTGGCTATTGTGGTCGCGCTGGGCGCGATGTTTGGCAAGATTCTGCATGAGACGGGCGCGGTCGACCAGATTGCCGTCAAGATGCTGAAATCGTTTGGTCACAGTCGTGCACACTATGCAATTGGCCTGGCCGGTCTGATCTGCGCGCTGCCGTTGTTCTTTGAAGTGGCCGTGGTGCTGCTGATTAGCGTGGCGTTCTCCATGGCACGCCATACCGGTACTAACCTTGTGAAGCTGGTTATTCCGCTGTTTGCGGGCGTGGCCGCGGCGGCGGCGTTTCTCTTGCCGGGACCGGCACCGATGCTGCTGGCTTCCCAGATGCACGCTGACTTTGGCTGGATGATCCTGATTGGCCTGTGCGCGGCAATCCCGGGAATGATTATCGCCGGTCCGCTGTGGGGCAATTTCATCAGCCGCTACGTTGAACTGCATATTCCTGATGATATTACCGAGCCGCACCTGGGCGAAGGTAAAATGCCGTCCTTCGGCTTCAGCCTGTCTCTGATCCTGCTGCCGCTGGTGCTGGTGGGTTTGAAAACCATTGCCGCGCGCTTTGTACCGGTGGGCTCTACCGCGTACGAATGGTTCGAATTTATCGGTCACCCGTTCACGGCAATTCTGGTGGCGTGTCTGGTGGCGATTTATGGCCTGGCGATGCGTCAGGGGATGCCGAAAGACCGCGTGATGGAAATCTGCGGTGCTGCGCTGCAGCCAGCGGGCATTATCCTGCTGGTGATCGGTGCGGGTGGCGTGTTCAAGCAGGTGCTGGTGGATTCAGGCGTCGGTCCGGCGCTGGGTGAAGCGCTGACCGGAATGGGACTGCCCATCGCGGTCACCTGCTTTGTGCTGGCGGCGGCGGTGCGTATCATTCAGGGCTCCGCGACCGTTGCCTGTTTAACGGCTGTTGGCCTGGTGATGCCGGTGATTGAACAGCTGAACTACTCCGGTGCGCAGATGGCGGCGCTGTCTATCTGTATCGCAGGTGGTTCGATTGTGGTGTCGCACGTGAACGATGCGGGCTTCTGGCTGTTCGGTAAATTTACCGGTGCGACCGAAGCGCAAACCTTGAAAACCTGGACGCTGATGGAAACGATCCTCGGCACCACGGGTGCGATTGTCGGGATGATTGCGTTTACGCTGCTGAGCTAACCCCGGTTTTCTCCCTCTCCCTGTGGGAGAGGGTTGGGGTGAGGGCATCAGGCCGCAGAGATCTTATTTTGTCGGGTGGCGGCTTCGCCTTACCCGACCTACAAAAAACTCAGTTCCCGTAGGCCGGGTAAGCGCAAGCGCCACCCGGCTTTTTTACAGCAGCACTGTGCCTTCCGTTGTGCGCAGCCAGCGCGGCGCTTTTAGCGTATCGCTGTAAAATCGCACCAACTCCTGCAACAGATCTCCCGCCACTCTCTCATCGCTTTCTGACAGCGAATGCGCTAACAGCATTTGCGTTAACAGCTGGCAATATCGCCCTAACTGATCAACTTCCGGTTCGAATACCGGGACGTCCAACGGCAGGTCATCCACCGTCAGGCTGGCTTTTAAATATTCTGGTACAGGTTCAAGCAGCGTGGGCTGAAGCAGGGTGAGGCAGGCGGAAAGTCGTCCACACAGCGCCATCTTCTGGGTTGGATCGTCACATTCAACCAGCACGTCGACAAACCGCGCGCAGTTGTCTGCCTGCTCGGTGAAGTCGGTGGTGTGATCGAACGGTGTGGTGAATAAGGAGTGAGAAAAGCTAAGGGTAGTAGTCATAAGACCGCCTCTGATGCGTAAAATGGACCGCCACAGGAGGGACCAACCTCACTGGTGGCGGACTGAACGGAGTTGGTCCTACCGGCCTCATCAGCTACCGGCGCGCCTTGCGGCGCCACCGTCCAGCCCACCATTAAGGTGTAACTGACTACGCGATAAAGAAATTTTATCACGGATGAGGATAACAGAGGACCAACCCTGACGCCTGATTTTGCAGGCGCGGCAAGAAGATACTGCGTTGGGGATGGGGTGACAAGTGAGGCTCTGGAAGGCGGCTCGCAAAACGAAATATTATTTTTGAGGAGTGCGGCCTGATGCCCTCACCCCGGCCCTCTCCCACGGGGAGAGGGAGCAAACACTAAAAACGGCAATCAAGGATTGCCGTTTTGCTTTTACCTAGCCCTTCATCCACGCCCGTATCCCGTCCAGGAACATCTGCGTCGCCATCATCACCAGAATCAGCCCCATCAAACGTTCCAGCGCATTGACCCCTTTTTCGCCCAGCAGGCGCAGGAACAGCGACGATTGCAGCAGAATGATGAACGTTCCGCCCCAGGCAATCAGCAAAGCAATCACCAGATGGCTCATCTGGTTGGGATACTGATGCGACAGTAGCATCAATGTGGCCAGAATGGTCGGCCCGGCGACCAGCGGGATCGCCAGCGGTACGATAAACGGCTCTTCACCCGCAGGCAGTCCGCTGCTGCTGCCTTCCGCGCTCGGGAAAATCATCTTAATGGCAATCAGGAACAGAATAATTCCGCCGGAAATGGAAACCGTTTCGGCACGCAGATTCAGGAAGGCGAGAATTTTTTCGCCGGCAAACAGGAAGATAAACATCACCAGCAGGGCGATAAGCAGCTCGCGGATCATGATCGCCCGGCGGCGCTTGGGTTCGGTGTGCTTCAGCACCGACATGAAAATCGGCAGGTTTCCCAGTGGATCCATTATCAGGATCAATAAAACCGCCGCAGAAATGATTTCACTCATGTAAATTAGCCCTGAATTTCTCTATGGTTATTAGGATGATTAGCTCTTTTTCTGATTGCCGGGCAATCATCGATTAATTTCGCTTGCGACTTTGGCAGCATTTTGTAATGTGAAGCATATCCCAGTTCAATACTGGCTTGCACAAACAGCACACACCCTCTGCAGGAAACAAATGCTATGAAAAACGTTGGTTTTATCGGCTGGCGCGGTATGGTCGGCTCTGTACTCATGCAACGCATGGTTGAAGAGCGCGATTTCGACGCTATCCGCCCGGTCTTCTTCTCCACTTCCCAGCTCGGCCAGGCTGCACCGTCCTTTGGTGGTACCACAGGGACGTTGCAGGATGCTTACGATCTGGAAGCGCTGAAGGCACTCGACATTATTGTGACCTGCCAGGGCGGCGATTATACCAACGAAATCTATCCAAAGCTGCGTGAAAGCGGCTGGCAGGGCTACTGGATTGACGCGGCCTCTTCGCTGCGTATGAAAGACGATGCCATCATCATCCTCGACCCGGTGAACCAGGGCGTGATCACCGACGGCCTGAACAACGGCGTGAAAACCTTTGTCGGCGGTAACTGCACCGTCAGCCTGATGCTGATGTCCCTCGGTGGCCTGTTCGCGCAGGACCTGGTTGAGTGGGTCTCCGTGGCGACCTACCAGGCCGCATCCGGCGGCGGTGCGCGTCACATGCGTGAACTGCTGACCCAGATGGGCCAGCTGCACCAGAGCGTTGCGACCGAGCTGGCAAATCCGGCGTCCGCGATCCTCGATATCGAGCGTAAGGTCACCGAGCTGACCCGCAGCGGCGAACTGCCGGTCGATAACTTTGGCGTACCGCTGGCCGGTGGCCTGATCCCGTGGATCGACAAACAGCTGGATAACGGCCAGACCCGTGAAGAGTGGAAGGGTCAGGCGGAGACCAACAAAATCCTCGCTACCGCGAACACCATTCCGGTTGACGGTCTGTGCGTGCGTATCGGCGCGCTGCGCTGCCACAGCCAGGCCTTCACCATTAAACTGAAAAAAGATGTGTCTATTCCAACCGTGGAAGAGCTGCTTGCCGCACACAACCCGTGGGCGAAAGTGGTGCCAAACGATCGCGATATCACCATGCGCGAACTGACGCCTGCGGCCGTTACCGGCACGCTGACCACGCCGGTTGGCCGTCTGCGTAAGCTGAACATGGGGCCAGAGTACCTCTCCGCGTTCACCGTGGGTGACCAGCTGCTGTGGGGTGCCGCAGAGCCGCTGCGCCGCATGCTGCGCCAGCTGGCGTAATAATTTGTTAACTACCGGGGGTGATTTTCACCCCCTTTTTTTGCGTACTACATGGAGTAAAACGCAGATGTCTTATTTTTTATCAGGAGGAACCTCGTCGTTGGCTATGCTTTAAGGAAGATTTATTTCTCACCTGAGGGTAGGGCGGAGCAGAGAGGATGAGCTGCACCGTTTAGGTCACATTAAAAGTCGTCCCGGAGCGAATAAAAAGGGCGACATAAAAAAACAGGATGAATACCATGTCCGATCGTATTTCGAGAGACGTGATTAATGCGCTTATTGCGGGTCATTTTGCCGACCCCTTTTCTGTGCTAGGGATGCACCGTACAGAGGCCGGGCTGGAAGTTCGCGCGCTGTTACCGGATGCCACAGAAGTGTGGGTCATCGAACCCAAAACCGGCCGCAAGGTGGGTAATCTGGAATGCCTCGACTCACGTGGCTTCTTCTCGGGCGTCATGCCCCGTCGTAAAAACCCCTTTCGTTATCAGCTTGCCGTCATCTGGCACGGTCAGCAAAACCTGATTGACGATCCCTATAGCTTTGGCCCGCTCTTAAAAGAGATGGATGCCTGGCTGCTGTCCGAAGGTACCCATCTGCGGCCTTATGAAACGCTGGGTGCCCATGCGGATACCATGGATGGTATTACCGGCACGCGGTTTGCCGTGTGGGCGCCAAACGCCCAGCGCGTCTCCGTCGTCGGGCAGTTCAACTACTGGGACGGTCGTCGTCACCCCATGCGCCTGCGTCGGGAAACCGGCATCTGGGAGCTGTTCATCCCCGGCGCGCATAACGGTCAGCTCTATAAATTTGAGATGATCGATGCCAACGGCAAGCTGCGCATTAAGGCTGACCCGTACGCCTTTGAAGCGGAGCTGCGCCCGAATACTGCCTCGCTTATTTGCGGCCTGCCGGAGAAGGTGGTCCAGACGGAAGAGCGCAAGCAGGCTAACCGCTTCGACGCGCCAATCTCCGTTTATGAGGTGCATCTCGGCTCCTGGCGTCGCCACACCGATGACAATTTCTGGCTGAGCTATCGTGAGCTGGCTGACCAGCTGGTACCGTACGCCAAATGGATGGGCTTTACCCATCTGGAGCTGCTGCCGGTTAACGAACATCCGTTCGACGGAAGCTGGGGCTATCAGCCCACCGGGTTATACGCACCGACGCGCCGCTTTGGCACGCGCGACGACTTCCGCTATTTCGTTGATGCCGCACACGCCGCCGGGCTGAACGTCATTCTTGACTGGGTGCCGGGCCACTTCCCGTCGGATGATTTTGCGCTGGCCGAGTTCGACGGCACAAAACTGTACGAGCACAGCGACCCGCGCGAAGGCTATCACCAGGACTGGAATACGCTGATCTACAACTACGGTCGTCGTGAAGTCGCGAACTACCTGGTCGGGAACGCGCTTTACTGGATCGAGCGTTTCGGCATTGATGCCCTGCGCGTGGATGCGGTGGCGTCGATGATCTATCGCGACTATAGCCGCAAAGAGGGCGAGTGGATCCCGAACGAGTATGGCGGTCGCGAGAACCTGGAAGCGAGTGAGTTTCTGCGCAACACCAACCGCATTATTGGCGAGCAGGTCGAGGGCGCGGTGACGATGGCGGAAGAGTCCACCGACTTCCCGGGCGTTTCCCGTCCGCCGTCAATGGGTGGCCTGGGCTTCTGGTACAAGTGGAACCTGGGCTGGATGCACGACACGCTCGATTACATGAAGCTCGACCCGGTTTATCGTCAGTATCATCACGATAAGCTTACCTTCGGGCTGCTCTACAACTACACCGAAAACTTCATGCTGCCGCTGTCGCACGATGAAGTGGTGCACGGTAAAAAATCCATTCTCGACCGCATGCCGGGCGACGCGTGGCAGAAGTTTGCCAACCTGCGCGCCTACTACGGCTGGATGTTCGCCTTCCCGGGCAAAAAACTGCTGTTTATGGGCAACGAGTTCGCCCAGGGGCGCGAGTGGAACCACGATACCAGCCTCGACTGGCATCTGCTGGAGGGCGCTGACAACTGGCACCACGGCGTGCAGCGGCTGGTCCGCGATCTGAACCTGACCTACCGCCACCATAAAGCACTGCACGAGCTGGACTTCGATCCGTACGGTTTTGAGTGGCTGGTGGTGGACGACCATGAGCGCTCGGTATTTGTCTTTGTGCGCCGGGATAAAGCGGGCAACGAGATTATCGTTGCCAGCAACTTTACGCCGGTTCCACGTCATCATTACCGCTTTGGCATTAATCAGGCCGGTAAATGGCGCGAAATCCTCAACACCGATTCCATGCATTACCACGGCAGTAACGCCGGTAATGGCGGACTGGTCCAGAGTGATGCCATCGAAAGCCACGGGCGCCCCAACTCCCTGAGCCTGACGCTGCCGCCGCTCGGTACCATCTGGCTGGTGCGGGAGGGCGAATGACGCAGCTTACGGCAGGTAAACCCGAACCGCTCGGGGCGAGCTTTGACGGAAAGGGTGTGAATTTCACCCTCTTTTCTGCTCACGCGGAGCGGGTCGAACTCTGTGTGTTTGACGGGGAAGGTAACGAACATCGTTACGATTTACCGGCGCGCACCGGGGATACCTGGCACGGTTACCTGGCCGGTGGGCGGCCAGGGATGCATTACGGTTTTCGCGTTCACGGTCCCTGGGCGCCTGCTCAGGGGCACTGGTTTAACCCGGCAAAGCTGCTTATTGACCCCTGCGCCCACCGCGTGGAAGGCGAGTTTAAAGACGACCCGATTTTCCACGTCGGCTACGGGGAACCCGACCACCGCGACAGCGCCCACGTAGCCCCGAAAAGCGTGGTGGTGGGCGATCGCTACGACTGGGAAGACGATGCCCCGCCGGGCACGCCGTGGGGCAACACCGTGATTTACGAGGCCCATGTAAAAGGGCTGACCTATCTCCATCCGTCTATTCCCAAAGAGATGCGCGGCACCTATAAGGCGCTCGGCCATCCGACCATGATCGCCTATCTGAAACATCTCGGGATCACCGCGCTGGAGTTGTTGCCCATCGCCCATTTCGCCAGCGAGCCTCGCCTGCAGCGACTGGGCCTGAGCAACTACTGGGGCTACAACCCGCTGGCGATGTTTGCGCTCGACCCCCGCTACGCCGTCCACCCGGACAAGGCGCGGGACGAGTTTCGTGATGCGGTGAAAGCGCTTCATGCGGCCGGTATCGAAGTGATTCTGGACGTGGTGCTGAACCACAGCGCGGAAAGCGATCTTGACGGTCCGACGCTCTCCATGCGCGGAATTGATAACCGTAGCTATTATTGGATCAGAGAGGATGGTGATTACCACAACTGGACCGGTTGCGGTAACACGCTCAACCTCAGCCATCCGGCGGTGACGCATTTTGCGTATGAATGCCTGAAATATTGGGTGGAAACGTTCCACGTCGACGGTTTTCGTTTTGACCTGGCGCCGGTGATGGGCCGCACGCCGGGGTTCAGCCAGCAGGCGCCGCTGTTTGAGGCGATCAAAAACTGCCCCGTGCTCTCGCGGATGAAGCTGATTGCCGAGCCGTGGGACATTGGTGAAGGCGGCTACCAGGTGGGGAACTTCCCGCCGCTGTTTGCCGAATGGAACGACCACTATCGCGATGCCGTACGCCGCTTCTGGCTGGAGAGAAGCCTGTCGCTGGGGGAGTTCGCCGGACGCTTTGCCGCTTCCAGCGATCTGTTTAAACGTGATGGCAAACGACCGTCTGCTACCGTCAACCTGGTGACCGCGCATGACGGTTTTACGCTCCGGGACTGCGTTTGTTTCAATCAGAAACACAATGAGGCAAATGGCGAGGAGAATCGCGATGGCACTAACAATAACCATAGCTTTAATCATGGTATAGAAGGGTTAGGCGGAAGTCTGGATGTTATTGAGCGGCGACGCGCCAGCGTGCATGCGCTGCTGACGACGCTTTTGTTGTCGCAGGGCACGCCGATGCTGCTGGCAGGGGATGAACATGGCCACAGCCAGCACGGTAACAACAACGCCTATTGCCAGGACAACACCTTAACCTGGCTCGACTGGGGAGAAGCGAACAGCGGCCTGATCCACTTTACCGCGGCGCTGATCCACCTTCGTCAGCAGATCCCCGCGCTCACCGCCAACCGCTGGTGGGAGGAGGGCGACGGCAACGTTCGCTGGCTGAATAAAGACGCGCAACCGTTAAGCGCGCAAGAGTGGCAACACGGCGTACCGCGCCTGCAGATCCTGCTTTCGGATCGCTGGCTGGTTACGCTGAACGCGACGGATGACGTCGCGGAGATTGTTTTACCTGACGGGGAATGGCGCGCCGTTCCCCCCTTTGCCGGAGCGGATAATCCGGTAGTAATGGCTGTCTGGCACGGGCCTGCGCACGGAGTGTGCGTATTCCAAAGATGATAAAAAAGGAGTTAGTCATGGTTAGATTAGAGAAGAACGATCCCTTAATGTTGGCACGCCAGCTCCCCTTAAAAACGGTTGCCCTGATCCTCGCTGGCGGGCGCGGAACCCGTCTTAAAGATTTGACCATCAAGCGCGCCAAGCCGGCTGTTCACTTTGGTGGTAAGTTCCGAATTATCGATTTTGCACTGTCCAACTGCCTGAACTCAGGTATTCGCCGCATTGGCGTCATTACGCAGTATCAGTCGCACACCCTGGTGCAGCATATTCAGCGCGGCTGGTCATTCTTCAGCGAAGAGATGAATGAGTTTGTCGATCTCCTGCCTGCCCAGCAGCGTGTTCACGGGGAAAACTGGTACCGCGGCACCGCTGATGCGGTGACCCAGAACCTCGATATCATTCGCCGCTACAACGCGGAGTACATTGTGATCCTCGCCGGGGATCACATCTACAAGCAAGACTACTCCCACATGCTCATCGACCACGTCGAGAAAGGGGCGCGCTGCACCGTGGCGTGTCTGCCGGTGCCCGTTGCCGAGGCGACGGCGTTTGGCGTGATGCACGTGGACGCGGACGATAAAATTATCGACTTCGTTGAAAAACCGGCCAACCCACCAACCATGCCGGGAGATGACACCAAATCGCTCGCCAGCATGGGGATCTATGTCTTTGATGCAGATTACCTTTATGAGCTGCTGGAAGAAGACGACAAAGACGAACACTCCAGCCACGACTTCGGTAAAGACATCATTCCGAAAATTACCAAAGCTGGCATGGCCTATGCACATCCTTTCCCGCTGTCCTGCGTGCAGTCAGATCCGAATGCGGAACCTTACTGGCGCGATGTGGGAACCCTGGAAGCGTACTGGAAAGCCAACCTCGATCTGGCCTCCGTCACGCCTGAGCTGGATATGTACGACCAGAACTGGCCGATCCGTACCCATATGGAATCCCTGCCGCCAGCGAAATTCGTTCAGGACCGCTCCGGCAGCCACGGCATGACGCTGAACTCGCTGGTCTCTGGCGGGTGCATTATCTCCGGCTCGGTGGTGGTGCAGTCGGTGCTGTTCCCGCGCGTGCGTATAAACTCATTCTGTAATATCGATTCGGCGGTGCTGCTGCCGGATGTCTGGGTCGGGCGTTCGTGTCGTCTGCGTCGCTGCGTGATCGACCGTGCCTGCGTCATTCCTGAAGGAATGGTGATTGGTGAAAACGCGGAAGAAGATGCACGTCGCTTCTACCGTTCTGAAGAGGGGATCGTGTTAGTCACACGGGAAATGTTGCGGAAGCTGCAGATCAAACAGGAGCGATGATGCAGGTTTTACACGTATGTTCTGAGATGTTCCCGTTGTTAAAAACGGGCGGCCTGGCGGATGTTCTTGGTGCATTACCCGCGGCGCAAATCGCCGGCGGAGTCGATACCCGAGTCCTGCTGCCTGCCTTCCCGGATATCCGGCGCGGCATTCCCGATGCAAAGGTGGTGACGCGCCGTGACACCTTCGCCGGACGCATCACCCTGCTGTATGGACATTACAATGGCGTGGGCATCTACCTGATCGACGCGCCGCACTTATATGACCGACCAGGTAGCCCGTATCACGATACGAACCTGTTTGCCTATACCGACAACGTGCTGCGTTTTGCGCTGCTCGGCTGGGTTGGGGCTGAAATGGCGGTAGGGCTGGATCCGTTCTGGCGCCCGGACATTGTGCACGCACACGACTGGCACGCGGGGCTCGCTCCGGCATATCTGGCGGCGCGCGGCCATCCGGCGAAATCGGTCTTTACGGTGCATAACCTGGCGTATCAGGGCATGTACTACGCCCATCACATGAATGACATCGATCTGCCATGGTCGTTCTATAACATGCACGGGCTGGAGTTTAACGGGCAGATCTCGTTCCTGAAGGCCGGGCTTTACTATGCCGACCACATCACGGCCGTGAGCCCGACCTACGCCCGTGAAATTACGCAGCCGGAGTTCGGCTACGGCCTGGAAGGGTTGCTCCGTCAGCGCCATCGTGAAGGGCGTTTGTCGGGGATCCTCAACGGTGTCGATGAACAGATCTGGAACCCGGAGACCGACCTGCTGCTCGCGGCCCGCTATGGCCGTGATTCCGTGGAAGACAAAGCGGAAAACAAACGCCAGTTACAAATTGCGATGGGGCTGAAGGTCAACGACAAAGTGCCGCTGTTTGCGGTGGTGAGCCGTCTGACCAGCCAGAAAGGGCTGGACCTGGTGCTGGAGGCCCTGCCGGGACTGCTGGAGCAGGGCGGACAGCTGGCGCTGCTCGGCGCGGGCGACCCGGTATTGCAGGAAGGCTTCCTGGCGGCAGCGGCGGAACACCCAGGGCAGGTGGGCGTGCAGATTGGCTATCACGAAGCGTTCTCGCACCGGATCATGGGCGGCGCGGACGTCATTCTGGTGCCGAGCCGTTTCGAACCTTGCGGCCTGACGCAGCTCTACGGCCTGAAGTACGGCACCCTGCCGCTGGTGCGACGCACGGGCGGGCTGGCGGATACGGTATCTGACAGCTCACTGGAAAACCTGGCGGACGGTATCGCCAGCGGGTTTGTCTTTGAGGACAGTAATGCCTGGTCGCTGCTTCGGGCGATTCGGCGTGCTTTCGTCTTGTGGTCCCGTCCGTCGCTGTGGCGTTACGTTCAACGTCAGGCGATGTCTATGGACTTTAGCTGGCACGTTGCGGCGCAGTCATACCGCGATCTCTATCAACGCTTGATGTAACGAGGCGAAGTTACTGATATGAACGCTCCTTTTAGCTACTCTTCCCCCACGCTCAGCGTTGAGGCGTTGAAGCACTCTATCGCCTATAAGCTGATGTTTACCATCGGGAAAGATCCGGTCATCGCCAACAAACACGAGTGGCTCAACGCCACCCTGTTTGCGGTGCGTGACCGCATGGTTGAACGCTGGCTGCGCTCCAACCGCGCCCAGCTGTCGCAGGAAACGCGTCAGGTTTACTACCTGTCGATGGAATTTTTGATTGGCCGCACCCTCTCTAACGCGCTGTTATCGCTCGGTATTTACGATGACGTTAAAACCGCGCTGGAAGAGATGGGGCTGGACTTAGAAGAGCTGATTGACGAAGAGAACGACCCGGGGCTCGGTAACGGTGGCCTGGGGCGACTTGCCGCCTGCTTCCTCGACTCGCTGGCGACGCTGGCCCTGCCGGGGCGTGGCTACGGCATTCGCTACGACTACGGGATGTTCAAGCAGAACATCGTGGACGGACGTCAGAAAGAGTCCCCGGACTACTGGCTGGAATACGGTAACCCGTGGGAGTTTAAACGACACAATACGCGCTATAAGGTGCGGTTTGGCGGACGTATTCAGCAGGAAGGGAAAAAGTCCCGCTGGGTGGAAACCGAAGAGATCCTTGCCGTCGCCTATGACCAGATTGTCCCGGGCTACGACACCGATGCGACCAATACGCTGCGTCTGTGGAACGCGCAGGCCAGTAGCGAGATTAACCTGGGTAAATTTAACCAGGGCGACTACTTCGCGGCGGTGGAAGATAAAAACCACTCCGAGAACGTCTCCCGCGTGCTCTACCCGGACGACTCGACCTATTCCGGGCGCGAGCTGCGCCTACGTCAGGAGTATTTCCTCGTCTCCGCGACGATTCAGGATATCCTCAGCCGTCACTATCAGCTGCACAAGACCTACGCCAATCTGGCGGAAAAAACCGCCATTCACCTCAACGATACCCATCCGGTGCTGTCGATCCCGGAGCTGATGCGTCTGCTTATCGACGAGCATAAGTTCAGCTGGGACGACGCGTTTGAGGTGACCTGTCAGGTCTTCTCTTACACTAACCACACGTTGATGAGCGAAGCGCTGGAAACCTGGCCGGTGGATATGCTCGGCAAAATTTTGCCGCGCCACCTGCAGATCATCTTTGAAATTAACGACTACTTTCTCAAGACGTTGCAGGAGCAGTATCCGAACGATACCGGCCTGCTGAGCCGCGCTTCTATCATCGATGAATCGAACGGTCGTCGCGTACGCATGGCCTGGCTGGCGGTGGTGATCAGCCACAAGGTGAACGGGGTTTCAGAGCTGCACTCGAACCTGATGGTGCAGTCGCTGTTTGCGGACTTTGCGAAGATCTTCCCGACGCGTTTCTGCAACGTGACCAATGGCGTCACGCCGCGTCGCTGGCTGGCGCTGGCAAACCAGCCGCTTTCTGAGGTGCTGGATGAGCACATTGGCCGCACCTGGCGAACCGATCTCAGCCAGCTGAGCGAGCTTGAACAGCACATTGATTTTCCGGCGGTGAACAAAGCCGTACGAGAAGCCAAGCTGCTGAACAAGAAACGTCTGTCAGTCTGGCTGGCGTTGCATCTGAACGTGGTGGCAAACCCGAAAGCGCTGTTCGACGTGCAGATCAAGCGTATTCATGAGTACAAGCGCCAACTGATGAACGTGCTGCATGTGATCACCCACTATAACCGCATCAAGGCCGATCCGACGGCGGAGTGGGTGCCGCGTGTGAAGATCTTTGCCGGTAAGGCGGCATCCGCTTACTACATGGCGAAGCACATCATTCACCTCATCAACGATGTGGCGAAGGTGGTCAACAACGATCCGGATATCGGCGACAAGCTGAAGGTGGTCTTTGTTCCTAACTACAGCGTCAGCCTGGCGCAGCTGATCATTCCGGCGGCCGATCTCTCTGAGCAGATCTCCACCGCCGGGACGGAAGCGTCCGGCACCAGTAACATGAAGTTTGCCCTTAACGGCGCGCTGACCATCGGCACGCTGGACGGGGCCAATGTCGAAATGCTGGAGCACGTGGGGGCGGAAAATATCTTTATCTTCGGGAATACCACGGAAGAGGTGGAGGCGCTGCGCAAGAAAGGCTACTCGCCGCGTGAGTATTACGAAGAGGATGAGGAGCTACGTCAGGTGCTGACGCAAATCGCCACCGGGGTGTTTAGCCCAGACGAGCCAGGACGCTATCGGGACCTGGTGGATTCGCTGATTAACTTTGGCGACCACTATCAGGTGCTGGCGGATTACCGCAGCTACGTGGATTGTCAGGACAGGGTGGACGAGCTTTATCGTCAGCAGGAGAAGTGGACCTGCGTCGCGATGCATAACATCGCCAATATGGGGTATTTCTCGTCCGACAGGACCATTAAGGAGTATGCCGAGAATATCTGGCATATTGATCCGGTGCGGTTGTAAAAACAAAGCCCGGTGGCGCTGCGCTTACCGGGCCTACGGGATCGAGTAGGCCGGGTAAGGCGGAGCCGCCACCCGGCTTTTTTACATCACGACGCCAACGACAGCTCACGCTTCCCCGCATGCTGCAGCAACCACTGCGCCACACGCGACTGCTGTTCGGCATTCAGCCACATACCCTCTTTGGTACGACGCCAGATGGCATCATCCAGACGGCGAACCCACTCATGTTCCACCAGATAGCGCAGTTCGGCTTCGTACAGCTCGTGACCAAAATGTTCGCCCAGGTCGGCAATCTCTTTCGCGTCACTCAGGATCAATTCCGTGTTGCTGCCGTAGGTACGGGCATAGTGGCGCGCCATGCCTTCCGTGATGAATGGATAGCGACGACGCAGCTTCGCGGCGTAATCATCGCGGTTGTCGCCGATATCACCGCCAGGCAGTACCGCGCCTTTGGTCCATGCCGGGCCAATGCCTTTGTAGTAAGGCGCCAGTTTTTCCAGCGCGTGCTCGGCCAGCTTACGGTAGGTGGTGAGCTTGCCGCCAAACACGGAGAGCAGCGGTGCCTGACCCTCCACGTCGTGAATATCGAGCGTATAGTCGCGGGTAATCGCCTGCGGTGAGTCAGATTCGTCATCGCACAGCGGACGCACGCCGGAGTAAGTCCAGACCACGTCATCGCGGGACAGCTGTTTCTTGAAGTGCGCGTTATACACCTTCAGCAGGTAGTTCACTTCGCTCTCGTCGATCTCGACGTTTTTCGGATCGCCTTTGTACTCCACGTCGGTGGTGCCGATGATGGAGAATTCGTCCATCCACGGGATCACAAACACAATGCGCTTGTCTTCGTTCTGCAGAATGTAGGCCTGCTTCTGGGTGTGCACGCGTGGTACCACAATGTGGCTGCCTTTGATCAGGCGGATACCGTACGGAGATGGCAGATGCATCCCCTCGTCGAAGAACTGTTTCACCCATGGGCCGGTGGCGTTCACCAGACCGCGCGCTTTCCAGCTGAACTTCTCGCCTGTATCTACGTCTTCCGCTTCGACGATCCACAGGCCGTTTTCACGGCGCGCAGCGGTGGCGCGGGTACGGGTTTTCACTTCGCCGCCTTTCTTCTCAACCATCTGTGCATTAGCCAGCACCAGACGCGCATCGTCCACCCAGCAGTCGGAATATTCGAAACCGCGCACGATTTCAGGCTTAAGGACCGATTCTGAGCCAAAACGCAAACCGTTTGAACCCGGCAGGCTGGTGCGTTTACCCAGATGATCGTACATAAACAGACCGATTCGAATCATCCACGCCGGACGCAGATGCGGGCGATGGGGCAGGCGGAAGCGCATCGGGATGGCCAGGTGCGGTGCCATCTTCAGCAGCACTTCACGTTCGGCCAGCGCTTCACTGACCAGACGGAATTCATAGTGTTCCAGGTAGCGCAGGCCACCGTGAATCAGTTTGGAGCTGGCGGACGACGTCGCGCAGGCGAGGTCGTTAGCTTCCAGCATCAGTACGGATAATCCGCGTCCTGCGGCGTCTGCCGCAATACCGGCACCGTTGATGCCACCGCCTATCACAATCAGATCTTTGGTTTCCATAACACCCTCACGCACTTTCGTTAAAGCTCAGAAATGTTCGATATCGCTCATAATAGCAAAGGAACGCGCTTTTGGTAACATCAAAAAAACAATTTAGAGTGATATGGATAACATAATGGCGTTTACCCGCCGCCAGGACGTACACTACGGGGTAAAATAGTGCGACTAACTTTTCTCCCTCTCCCCGTGGGAGAGGGCTGGGGTGAGGGCATCAGAGCGCACCCAACCTGAACAACAGAAAGAGAACACCATGGATCAGTTTGAATGTATTAACGTAGAAGAAGCCCACCAGAAGATGCACCAGGGAACGGCGGTGCTGGTGGATATCCGCGATCCGCAGAGTTTTGCGATGGGCCACACCCCGGGTGCGTTCCACCTCACCAACGATACGCTGGGCGCGTTTATGCGCGATAACGACTTCGATACGCCGGTGATGGTGATGTGCTATCACGGCAACAGCAGCAAAGGTGCGGCGCAGTACCTTATTCAGCAGGGCTATGATGCGGTCTACAGCGTCGACGGCGGTTTCGATGCCTGGCATCGTCATTTCCCGGCAGAAGTGGAATACGCTTTTGAGCGCTGATCCCGCTATACTGTCCCCTTTTGTGTGGAAATAAGCGACCGCCGCCCATGTTGATGATCACCTCTTTTACCAATCCGCGCGTCGCCCAGGCGTTTGTCGACTATATGGCAACCCAGGGCATCATCCTGACCGTTCAGCAGCACACGAAAACCGATGTCTGGCTGGCGGATGAAAGCCAGGCCGATCGCGTGAATGCGGAACTGGCCCGCTTTCTTGAGAATCCCGGCGACCCTCGCTATCTGGCCGCGAGCTGGCAGTCGGGGCAGACGGGGAGCGGACTGCACTATCGGCGCTTCCCCTTCCTTGCCACCATTCGCGAGCGCGCAGGTCCGTTTACGCTGCTACTGATGGCGGCCTGCATTATCGTCTTCATCATTATGAACGTGGTGGGCGACCAGAGCGTGATGATCGCGCTTGCGTGGCCGTACGACCCGTCTCTCGATTTTGACGTCTGGCGCTATTTCACCCACGCGCTGATGCACTTCTCGGTGATGCATATTCTCTTTAACCTGCTGTGGTGGTGGTATCTCGGTGGCGCGGTGGAGAAGCGTCTGGGCAGCGGCAAGCTGATTGTTATCACCCTTATCAGCGCCCTGCTGAGCGGCTATGTGCAGCATAAATTCAGCGGCCCGTGGTTCGGTGGTTTATCCGGCGTGGTGTATGCCCTGATGGGCTATGTCTGGCTCAGAGGCGAGCGCGACCCCGAAAGTGGCATCTATCTGCAGCGCGGATTGATAACCTTTGCGTTAATATGGCTAATTGCCGGATGGTTTGATCTGTTTGGTATGTCTATCGCCAATGGTGCACACGTCACCGGGCTGGCCGTCGGGCTGGCAATGGCGTTTGCCGACACGCTCCATGCGCGAAAACGAACATAATTCCCAGGGATATTTCATGAAACAAACACAACGTCATGACGCCATTATCGAACTGGTAAAAAAACAGGGATACGTCAGCACCGAAGAGCTGGTGGAACAGTTTGCCGTCAGCCCACAAACCATCCGCCGCGACCTGAACGATCTTGCCGATCAAAACCGTATTTTGCGCCATCACGGCGGGGCGGCGCTGCCGTCCAGTTCGGTTAACACCTCGTGGCATGACCGCAAAGCCACGCAGACGGCAGAGAAAGAGCGCATTGCCCGTAAAGTGGCGAGCCAAATCCCCAACGGGGCGACGCTGTTTATTGATATCGGCACCACGCCTGAAGCGGTCGCCCATGCGCTGCTGGATCACGAAAACCTGCGCATCGTGACCAACAACCTGAACGTGGCCAATACCCTGATGCAGAAAGATGATTTCCGCATCATCCTCGCCGGGGGCGAACTGCGCAGCCGCGACGGCGGCATTATTGGTGAAGCGACGCTCGATTTTATCTCTCAGTTCCGTCTCGACTTCGGCATTCTGGGGATCAGCGGCATCGACAGCGACGGCTCACTGCTGGAGTTTGATTATCACGAGGTGCGCACCAAGCGCGCGATCATTGAAAACTCACGTCACGTGATGCTGGTGGTGGACCACTCCAAATTTGGCCGTAACGCGATGGTCAACATGGGCAGCATCAGCATGGTAAATGCGGTTTATACCGATGTGATGCCACCGGCGGGCGTGATGCAGGTGATTAAAGATAATAATTTGCAGTTAGAGTTATGTTGAGACGCCTTTCTCCCTCTCCCTGTGGGAGAGGGCCGGGGTGAGGGCATCAGCCCGCACAAACCTACACCCCATACCCCATCATCTTCAACAACTGCTGCGCATGCTGCACCGCATCCTGACGGTGCGCCACGCCCAGCTTCTGATACAGATTGCGGATATGCGTTTTGATGGTGGTTGCCGCCACCGCCAGCTCACCGGCAATCTGCTCATTGCTGTAGCCTGAATAGATAAGCCCCAGCACCTGCCATTCGCGCTGCGTCAGCGGGCTGGTGCGAATAAGTTCAGGCACTTCCGGATGGTTCAGCAGGCGCTCAACGAAGTTCTCGTCGAAGTGGGCGAACTTGTGGCGATGGTGCTGGTTAATCTCGCGCAGGATGCGCTGGGCACGGTGCTGATCCAGCTCCGGCAGCGTGTTGAGCTGAATAAGCTGACGCAGCTGTTGAGCCATCACTTCGCCCTCAATCACAAAGTGACTGATAAACCCGGTACGGTTCGCCAGCTGCAACGCCTCCAGCAGCACGCGCTGGGCATCATTTTTACGCCCGGCCTGCCAGTAGAGCTGGTTAAGCAGCAGCAGGTTACGGTTGAGATCGCTCATCAGACGCAGGCTGCGGGCGTTCTCGTTCAGCTCTTCCAGCACAATCTCAGCCGGCTCAAACTCACCGAGCAGGATCTGCGCGCGGGCAATGTTTCGCCACTGACTTTGCAGGAAGTGGTTATTTGCAAATTCAGGTTTTGGCGTCTGGCGCAGCCAGTTGGCGGCGGATTTCTTATCACCCGTCATCTGCCAGTAAATCACCCGCACCTTATCGGCGTTCGAAACCCAGTCGCTGTGATACTGACCATTGCCGAGCAGGTTCTCCAGACGGTTCAGGTGGTTGCGGGCATTATCCAGATCCCCGCGCGCCAGCGAGCATTGCACCAGCAGGGCCAGGCACTGCAGTTGCTGCTGCGGCTGGAAGCCGGAAAGCACCTCTACGCCCTGGCGGGCACAGCTCTCTGCTTCATCCAGGCGCGACCACGCCCACAGAAGCTGGGCGCGAATACGCAACAGGAACTCGTGCATTGGCAGCTGTTCAAGATGCTGTTCGCGAATCAGCTGGAACGCTTTTTCCTGATTCTCCCAGGCCGCCTGCAGGAATCCCTGAGCAAATAAAATTTCGCTTTGCTGGATCAGGCTCCACAGCGCGTAATGCCAGACATCATGACGGCGGGCCATCTGTTCGGTCTGTTGCATCAGCGACAGGGAGCGCGTCAGCTCACCCTTACAGTGCAGCACCTCGCCGTGTACCGACGTCGCCACAATGCGGCTGTAGAAATTGGCCAGCGGCAGCTCATCCAGCGCGACCATTGCCAGCCGCTCTGCTTCTTCCGGATCGCCATCGTTGATTGCTACCTGGGCCCGCAAGGCGTTAAATTCGCCGTGCAGGGTGGTATCCATATCGCTTTCCATCTCCTGCTCGGCACGCGCCAGCAGGGTATTCACTTCGCTGTAGCGGTGCTGGCTCTGCATCAGCCAGGCCTGCAGCAGCACCAGACGCGGATTCTCCAGCAGGCTCTCCCACGGCAGCGCTTTCAGCGACTCTTCCAGCAGCGTCAGTTCGCTGTGGTTAAACAACCCCCACGCGTGGTTGAGGAGGATATCGCGCAGCATGCTGGCATCACCGGCGGCGAGCGCATGATGGATAGCCTCGCTCGGGAAGCCTTGCGCCATCCAGCTCTCAGCGGCAGCCCGGTGGATGTCCGGCAATTCAGTCGCCAGCTCCCACTGGCAACGCTGGCGCAGGAAACTGCCAAACAGCGGGTGATAGCTGAACCATTCGCCGGGATCGTCCATCCGCGTCAGGAACAACCCCTGGCGTTCAATCTCTTCAAGCTGCAGCTGACCGTTTTCGCAGCCGGTCACGCGCACAATCAGCGCGTCGTTCATGGAACGCAGCAGGGAGCTCTTCAGCAGGAAATGGCGGGTCGAAGGATCGACGCTGTTCAGCACCTCATCCACCAGGTAATCAGAAAGATGGCTGGCGTTGATCCCCGCCAGGCGACGTGCGGACTGATGCGTCGGACTGTTGTTTTGCCGGGCGGAGAGGGCAATCAGCTGCAGCGCTGTCGCCCAACCGGCGACATCGTCGCACAGGCGGCTGCTTTCAGCGGCCTCAATCGGTGAGTTCAGGCGGCAGTCTAAGAACTGTTTGGCTTCCTGATGGGTAAAGGCCAGCTGTTGGCTACCCACTTCCAGCAGTTGATCGCGCACGCGCAGGTTGGCAATGCCCAACTGCGGCAGGTTACGCGACAGCACCACCAGGGTCAGGTTTTCCGGCTGATGGCGCAGGAAGAAGCGCATGGACTCATGGATCACCGGGTTAGTGATCAGATGATAATCATCAATGACCACGTAAAGCGGGCGGTGCCACTCAGCCAGTTCAATAAACAGCTGAGAGAAAAGGGAGGACAGGCTGGCGTACTGGCGCTTTTGCACCATCACTTCGCTGGCCACGCAGTGCCCATTGGTGGCCTGCTGAATGGCGGCAATCAGATAGCTGGCAAAACGTTCTTGCTGGTTATCGCCCTCATCAAGGGAGTACCAGCCAAGATCGCTTTTACCTGCGGCCCATTGCGAAATGAGCGTTGTTTTTCCATAACCTGCAGGGCTCGTAACCAGCGCCAGTCGGAAATTATGCGCGCCGGAAAGTTTAGCCAACAGACGCTCGCGGACCACTGTATGGTCAAGACGAACCGGGCGACTTAATTTAGACGGAATCAACATAGGTTTCACTTCACTGTGGGGAACGAGAGAATTTATTTTTTTTGCGCTTCGTAATTAATAGATATAAGGTCGGCCAGAAAGAGAACTATTGCAAGTTATGTCTGGTTTTGGTGGCTCTGAATTTGCACTCTGTCACAAAACATTCAGACAGATGATGGAACTTTCTGGAAAGGGCTGTGATGCCGCGTCAATGCTGGCTTGTATGGCTGTGCTGCGGCTGCACTGAAACTGGTTTCAGAAAGGTATAGTGACGTCAAATTTAATAAACGCGGGGTAAAGTTTAGTGAAATTAATAATCTTCTTCGTTCTGACCCGGTTGCAGAAATATTATTCTACGTAAGTAATCATTTCAGCGCGTTTTAATTTCACCCGAAACTGCATTTCATTTTCCTGACACGCTTCCCGGTTATCTTTTTATCTTCCTGACACACTCCGACTATGCTCTCAGAGTGGCCTCGATCACACTTTTATGCTCATCCCCGCTACTCCTCCCTGCCTAATCCCCTGCGGGAGGAGGAAGAGGAGAAATGAGCCAGGCACACTAGCGCCAACTTGTGTTTTCTTTCTAAAGGATGCCGATCCCCTATGTCACAGCCTACCTTCAACAAAGCTCAATTCCAGGCTGCCCTGACGCGTCAGTGGCAGCGTTTTGGCCTTCATGCTGCAAACGAGATGACGCCTCACCAGTGGTGGCAGGCGGTGAGCGGTGCGCTCGCAGAGCAGCTGGATGCTCAACCTCTGGCAAAACCGGTAAAAGGTCAGCGCCACGTCAACTATATCTCGATGGAATTCCTGATCGGTCGTCTGACCGGCAACAACCTGCTGAACCTCGGCTGGTATCAGGAAGTTGGGGATGTGCTGAAAGAACACGACATTAACCTGACCGACCTGCTGGAAGAAGAGATTGACCCGGCGCTGGGCAACGGTGGTCTGGGACGTCTGGCGGCCTGTTTCCTCGATTCGATGGCAACGGTTGGGCAGTCGGCCATTGGCTACGGTCTGAACTATCAATACGGTCTGTTCCGTCAGTCATTTGCAGACGGGCATCAGATGGAAGCGCCGGACGACTGGCACCGTAACACCTACCCGTGGTTCCGCCACAACGCGCAGCTGGATGTGCAGGTGAACATTGGCGGCAAAGTATCAAAACAGGGTCTCTGGGAACCGGCATTTACGTTTATCGGCGAAGCCTGGGACCTGCCGGTGCTCGGTTACCGTAACGGCGTGGCGCAACCGCTGCGTCTGTGGCAGGCGAAGCATGCGCATCCGTTTAACCTGACCAAATTCAATGACGGCGATTTCCTGCGTGCTGAACAGCAGGGCATCGACGCCGAGAAGCTGACCAAAGTGCTCTACCCGAACGACAACCATCTGGCGGGCAAGAAACTGCGTCTGATGCAGCAGTACTTCCAGTGCGCCTGCTCCGTGGCGGATATTCTGCGTCGTCACCACCTGGCGGGCCGCAAGCTGGCACAGCTGCCTGACTTTGAAGTGATTCAACTTAACGACACGCACCCGACCATCGCTATTCCTGAACTGCTGCGTGTGCTGATCGACGAGCACCAGCTGAGCTGGGATGATGCCTGGGCGATCACCAGCCGCACCTTTGCTTACACCAACCACACCCTGATGCCAGAAGCGCTGGAGTGCTGGGACGAGAAGCTGGTGAAAACGCTGCTGCCGCGCCATATGCAGATCATCAACAAGATTAACGACCAGTTTAAAACGCTGGTGGATAAAACCTGGCCGGGCAACAAAGCGGTCTGGGCGAAGCTGGCCGTGGTGCATGACAAACAGGTGCGCATGGCAAATATGTGCGTGGTGAGCGGCTTTGCGGTGAACGGTGTGGCGGCGCTGCACTCGGATCTGGTGGTGAAAGACCTGTTCCCGGAATATCACCAGCTGTGGCCGACCAAATTCCATAACGTGACCAACGGCATCACGCCGCGTCGCTGGATCAAACAGTGCAACCCGCTGCTGGCCGGTCTGCTGGACAAAACGCTGAAGAAAGAGTGGGCCAACGATCTGGACCAGCTGATCAACCTGGAAAAATACGCGGACGACGCGAAATTCCGCGAACAATACCGCGCCATCAAGCGGGATAACAAAGTGCGTCTGGCGGCGTTTGTGAAAGCGCGTACCGGGATCGAGATTAACCCGAACGCCATTTTCGACATCCAGATTAAGCGTCTGCACGAATATAAACGTCAGCACCTGAACCTGCTGCATATCCTCGCGCTGTACAAAGAGATCCGCGAGAACCCGCAGGCTGACCGCGTGCCGCGCGTGTTCCTGTTCGGCGCGAAAGCGGCACCGGGCTACTACCTGGCGAAAAACATTATCCTCGCCATCAATAAAGTGGCGGAGGCTATCAACAACGATCCGAAAGTGGGCGACAAGCTGAAAGTGGTGTTCCTGCCGGACTACTGCGTCTCTGCCGCAGAGATGCTGATCCCGGCGGCGGATATCTCCGAGCAGATCTCGACCGCGGGTAAAGAAGCGTCCGGTACTGGCAACATGAAGCTGGCGCTGAACGGCGCGCTGACTGTTGGTACGCTCGACGGTGCGAACGTAGAGATTGCCGAGAAGGTTGGAGAAGAGAACATCTTTATCTTTGGTCATACGGTTGAAGAAGTGAAAGCCCTCAAGGCCAAAGGCTACGATCCGGTGAAATGGCGTAAGAAGGACAAAGTGCTGGATGCGGTGCTGAAAGAGCTGGAAAGCGGTAAATACAGCGATGGCGATAAGCATGCGTTTGACCAGATGCTGCACAGCATGGACAAACACGGCGGCGACCCGTATCTGGTGATGGCGGACTTCACGGCCTACGTGGAAGCGCAAAAACAGGTCGACGTGTTGTACCGTGACCAGGAAGCGTGGACCCGGGCGTGCATTCTGAACACCGCCCGCTGCGGAATGTTCAGCTCTGACCGTTCAATCCGGGATTATCAGACTCGTATCTGGCAGGCAAAACGCTAAGGAAGCGCGATGGAGAGTAAACGTCTGGACAGTGCCGCGCAGGCGGCGGGGATCAGCCTCAGTTACATTAATGCTCACGGCAAACCACAGTCTATTGGCGCCGACACCAAAAGACGTTTGCTGGATGCCATGCACAAAACCGACGCGAAAGCGTCGGCCACGCCGGTACCGAACGTTAAAGTCTTCACCGCGGGCAAAAAGATGTTGCTGGCGGTGGAAGGACGCGGCGAGTTTACCTGGCTGCTGACCACCGAAGAGGGACATCAGCACAAGGGCCACGCCACCGGCGGCAAAGCACTCACCCTTCCGGCGAAGCTGCCGGAGGGTTACCACACCCTAACGCTCACCCAGGACGAGCTGCGCTTTCACTGCCGGTTGATCGTGGCGCCAAAACGTTGTTATGAGCCGCAGGCGTTGCTCGAAGGCAAAAAGCTGTGGGGTGCCTGCGTGCAACTCTACACCCTGCGCTCTGACAGCAACTGGGGCATCGGCGATTTTGGTGACCTGAAAAAGATGCTGGCATCGGTGGGGGAGCGCGGTGGTGCGTTTATCGGCCTCAACCCGATCCACGCCCTCTATCCGGCTAACCCGGAGAGTGCCAGCCCGTACAGCCCGTCGTCCCGTCGCTGGCTGAACGTGATTTACATCGACGTGAATGCGTTAGACGATTTCAAAAACAGCCCGGAAGCGCAGGCGTGGTGGGCACTTAGCACCACTCAGCAGGCGCTGAAGCAGGCGCGCGAAGCAGACTGGGTGGACTATTCCACCGTGACGGCGCTGAAGATGGCTGCCCTGCGTCTGGCGTGGAAAGGCTTTTCTCAGCGTGATGACGAGGAGATGGCCGCCTTCCGTCAGTTTGTGGCGCAGGAGGGCGAGAGCCTCTACTGGCAGGCGGCGTTCGATGCGCTGCATGCGTATCAGGTGAAAGAGGACGAAATGCGCTGGGGCTGGCCGGTCTGGCCGGAGGCGTATCAATCCGTCGACACGCCTGAAGTCAAAGCGTTCTGTAAAAAATACGCCGATGAAGTGGACTTCTACCTGTGGCTGCAGTGGCTGGCGTACAGCCAGTTTGCCGACTGCTGGCAGGTGAGCCAGGGCTATAAGATGCCGATCGGTCTGTATCGCGACCTGGCCGTTGGCGTGGCAGAAGGCGGGGCGGAAACCTGGTGTGACCGTGAGCTGTACTGCCTGAAGGCCTCCGTAGGCGCACCACCGGATATTCTGGGCCCGCTCGGCCAGAACTGGGGCCTGCCGCCGATGGATCCGCACGTAATGGCGGCGCGTGCCTACGAGCCGTTTATCGACCTGCTGCGCGCCAACATGCAGAACTGCGGCGCGCTGCGTATCGACCACGTGATGTCCGTGCTGCGCCTGTGGTGGATCCCCTACGGTGAGACAGCCGATCACGGGGCGTATGTTCAGTATCCGGTTGACGATCTGCTGTCGATCCTGGCGCTGGAAAGCAAGCGCCATCAGTGCATGGTGATCGGCGAAGATCTCGGTACCGTGCCGGTAGAAATCGTCAGTAAGCTTCGCGACAGCGGCGTTTACTCCTATAAAGTGCTCTATTTTGAAAACGACCATGAGAAAACCTTCCGCGCGCCGCAAGCGTACCCTGAACAGTCAATGGCAGTCGCGACGACGCATGACCTTCCTACGCTTCGTGGCTATTGGGAAAGCGGCGATCTGACGCTCGGTAAAACCCTGGGTCTCTATCCGGATGAAGATGTCCTTCGCGGCCTGTATCAGGATCGCGAGCTGGCGAAGCAGGGTTTGCTGGATGCACTGCATAAGCACGGCTGTCTGCCGAAACGCGCCGGGCATAAAGCGTCGCTGATGTCGATGACGCCGACGCTCAACCGCGGATTGCAGCGCTACATTGCCGACAGCAACAGCGCCCTGCTGGGCCTGCAGCCGGAAGACTGGATTGATATGGCGGAGCCGGTGAACATCCCGGGCACCAGCTATCAGTACAAGAACTGGCGCCGCAAGTTATCCACTACGCTTGAGACGATGTTTGCTGATGACGGGGTGAACAGGCTGATTAAGGATTTGGACAAGCGGCGAAAAGCAGTCGCGAAGAAGTGATAAAAAAACCCGCCGGTGGCGGGTTTTTTATTGCCCGGTGGCGCTACGCTTACCGGGCCTACATGGAGCGAGTAGGTCGCGTAAGGCGAAGCCTCCACCCGACTTATGGCATCAGACCACCATATTCAACAGCAGCACCCCGACCAGACCGCACACCGAAATAATGGTTTCCAGCGCGGACCAGGACTTGATGGTTTCACCGATAGTCAGGTTGAAGTACTCCTTGAACAGCCAGAAGCCCGGGTCGTTCACGTGTGAGAAAATCACGCTACCGGAACCGACGGCAATAACCATCAGCTCAGGGCTGACGCCCGTGGTGGCAATCAGTGGCGCAACGATACCGCCCGCGGTGATTGCCGCAACGGTTGCAGAACCCAGCGCGATACGCAGAACTGCGGCGATAGACCAGGCCATCAGAAGCGGCGACACGTTGGTTTCATGCATCATGGCCGCGATGTATTTATCCACACCGCTATCGACCAGAACCTGCTTGAACGCACCGCCACCGCCGATGATCAACAGCATCATGGCAATGATTTTGATGGAAGAGGTCAGCGTGTCGTTGATCTGATCCATGGAACGGCCGCGGTTCAGGCCGAAGGTGAACATCGCGATCAACACCGCAATCAGCGTGGCCATCACCGGGTCGCCGAGGAACTCAGCAACGGAGAGGAACGCGTGACCTTTCGGCAGAACCATCTCTGCCACGGCGCGCATCGCCATCAGGATCACCGGGACCAGAGAGGTCCAGACGCTGACGCCAAAGCCAGGCATTTCTTCTTCGGTGAAGGTTTTCGCGCTGTACAGACCTTCCGGAATCGGCTTATCAATGCCTTTCAGGAAGCGGGCATAAACCGGGCCTGCCAGAATCACGGTTGGGATGGCCAGAATCGTACCGAACAGCAGGGTTTTACCCATATCGGCGTGGAAAATGGTGGCGATAGCGGTTGGGCCCGGGTGCGGTGGCAGGAAGCCGTGCGTCACGGACAGCGCTGCTGCCATTGGCACACCGACATACAGCAGCGGAATGCTCGCCGCCGCCGCAATGGTGAAGACCAGCGGCAGCATCAGCACGAAGCCCACTTCATAGAACAGTGCGAAACCGACGGTAAAACCGGTTAACACAACTGCCCACTGGATGTTCTTCTTACCAAACTTGTCGATAAGCGTGGTGGCAATACGCTGTGCACCACCGCAGTCCGCCAGCATTTTGCCGAGCATGGCGCCAAAGCCCATGATCAACGCCAGGCTGCCGAGCGTGCCGCCGACACCCGCTTTAATGGAGCTAATAACTTTGACCAGCGGCATCCCTTGCATCAGACCGACTGCAAGTGCCACCAGAACCAGAGCGATAAACCCGTTCATTTTGAAACGGATCATCAAGAGCAGTAATAACACAACACCGATAGCAACGATGACTAATGGCATGATTTACCTGGCCTTTGAATTGTTATGGGTAACGTCATTGTTTCAACGACACGTTCCGGTTGTCCCAACTGGGAACAGAGTGGTTAACGGCACTAATACTGATACCTTGGAAACTATTTAGTTTAGTCGGCTGTTATGAGTGTGTTTAGTGCCCATGAGAATGATACGGGTAACATGACGTGATTGAGAATCACCCTGGAGGGCAAAATTTAAATTATGAGACGCAGGTCAACATATGGAGGTAAACGCAAAACGGTAACCGCAAGGTTACCGTTTTTAATGTTTTCACCCTCTCCCGTGGGAGAGGGGCGGGGTGAGGGCATCAGACCGCACTATTTTTGTAGGCCCGGTAAGCGCAGCGCCACCGGGCAATACAGACGGGCAATGAATCAGTAGTAAGAGTGCTCGCCGCGCTGGTGTTCGGTCAGGTCACGCACGCCTTTCAGTTCCGGGAACTCGTTCAGCAGCTGCTTCTCGATCCCTTCTTTCAGGGTCACATCGACCATGGAGCAACCGTTACAGCCGCCGCCAAACTGCAGAATTGCGTAGCCTTCGTCGGTGATTTCCATCAGGGAAACGCGACCACCGTGACCGGCCAGCTGCGGGTTGATCTGGGATTGCAGCAGATACTCTACGCGCTCCATCAGCGGGGCATCGTCAGATACTTTACGCATTTTGGCGTTTGGCGCTTTCAGCGTCAGCTGCGAGCCCAGCTGGTCGGTGACGAAGTCGATCTCCGCATCTTCAAGATACGGCGCGCTCAGCTCATCAACATATGCCGTGAGCTGGTCAAATTTAAGGGCAGTGTCAGTTGCTTCCACCGCGTCTGGCGGACAATAGGAGACACCACATTCTGCATTCGGAGTGCCTGGATTGATCACAAACACGCGGATCTGCGTCCCTTCTTCCTGATTTGCCAGCAGTTTGGCAAAGTGCGCTTGTGCAGAATCGGAAATACGGATCATAGCTTTGGCCTAATAGTTGACTAAATTACCTGGGTATAATCATACGCCCATTGGAGAAGGGCTACAAGGTACGGCACAGACACCATACCTGAACCGACGCGGCGCCGCTTTGCAAAAGCAGTCGGGAAAGTTCAGCAACGGTACTGCCTGTGGTGACGACATCATCCACAATCGCGATATGGAGCCCTTTGACGGCGAATTCAAGGCGAAAGGCGTTTTTGAGGTTCCTTTTGCGAAGCCGGGCGCTCAGCTGATGCTGAATGGCGGTGGCATGGCGGCGCGTCAGCGCAGCGGCAGGGTACTGACAGCCGAGCCACCGGGCGAGCGGGCGACAGAGTAGGTCGCTCTGGTTGTAGCCGCGTCGCCAGTGACGGCGCCGGTATAAGGGCACATTCAGCACCATATCCACTTTCGGCAGCGCGCGCGTGCGCCGTGCCTGCAACACCGCCAGCAATAACAGGCAGGCGAGAGGGCGAGCCAGCGCAATCTGGCCGGAAAACTTCAGCGCGTGGATAAGCCTGCTTAACGGTGGAACGTAATCATCGACCGCCACCAGGGCGCTCCACGGTGGTGGCTTCTTCAGGCAGCGACCGCAGGGAAACTGTGGACTGTACGCCGGTAAACCGCACTGCGGGCAGGTCGTGATACTACTTGCCAGCGAACGCGTGCAGACGGAACAGACTCCCCACGCGCTCAGCGCAAGTGGCATTCGACATAGCCAGCACAAGCCGGGCACTGTTAGCATAGACAACCTCCATGTAAAAAAGAGAACAGTAACTGATGAAGACGCTGTGGTGGCAGACCGTAGGGACGGGAAATCGCCATCTTGTGCTGCTGCACGGATGGGGACTGAATGCGGAAGTATGGCATTGCGTAAATGAGGAACTTGCCTCGCATTTCACGCTGCATCTGGTGGATTTACCCGGTTTTGGCCGCAGCCGGGGCTATGGGGCGATGTCGCTTGACGAAATGGCGCAGCAGGTTCTGGCCGCCGCACCGCAACAGGCCATCTGGCTCGGCTGGAGTCTGGGCGGGCTGGTGGCAAGTGAGGTTGCATTAACGAACCCTGAACGCGTGCAGGCGCTGGTAACGGTGGCCTCGTCGCCGAACTTCAGTGCGCAGGAGGAGTGGCCGGGTATTAAGCCGGACGTACTGAGCAACTTCCAGCGGCAGTTGAGCGAAGATTACCAGCGAACGGTAGAACGCTTCCTGGCCCTGCAGACGATGGGGACAGAGAGCGCCCGTAAGGATGCTCGTCTGCTGAAGCAGACCGTGCTGTCGCTGCCGATGCCGGATGTGGAGGTACTGAACGGGGGACTCGAATTACTGAAAACGGTCGACCTGCGTGAGCCGCTGACCGCGCTGGCGGTGCCGCACCTGCGCATTTATGGTTATCTGGATGGGCTGGTTCCACGCAAAGTGGTGCCACTGCTGGATGAACTGTGGCCAGAGAGTCAATCGCTGACAATCGCCAAAGCGGCTCATGCGCCGTTTATCTCGCATCCTGACGAGTTTTGTTCAGCGTTGATCGCCTTCAGTCACGAAGTGCCCACCACTCCCTGAGACAGGCTTTCCCTTCCGGGCAATGTTTACAACTGCCGGACAGACAACCGTCCGGCTCTTCCTGAATACGTATGGCTTTCCCCATCGCTTCCAGTCTTTCCAGCATGGCATCGATCATCGGCTGCGGCGTATGCAGGCTGAGGCTCAGCTGTTTTGCCTCCATACGCCCCTGCAACGCCAGTAAATCACGAACCTGAATCAACGATGCCATGGCTCCCCCTAGTGACAGTCGCCCGCCGGGCTGTTGCAGCAGGTCGCGGCGGTTTTACGGTTTGCCAGCAGGTTGATATCGACGCGGCTGCGTGCCCGGCGTAGCAGACCGAGAACGAGCACGTTAAACAGCACAACCGCCAGGATGCAGACCAGGCTGTAGCGCGGATGCTGGCTGAAGTTAACGGTCTGGTAAAAGAGCGTCGCCAGCGAGTAGGCGATGTTTAAGCCCCACAGGATGGAGAACCCCATCCAGCCGCGGCTGGACTCACGGGCTATCGCCCCCATCACCGAGATGCACGGAATATAGAGCAGGACAAAGATGAGGTAGCTGTAGGCCGCTGACGCGCTGCCAAATTTCTCGCTCATCACGCCCATGGCACCGGTGGCCATTTCGCCGTCGCCCTTGCTGGCTTCAATAGGGTTCGCCAGTACGCTCAGGCTGAAGGTGTCTTTCAGGCTCTGCCAGGTCTCTTCCACCGCGCCGAGCAGTTCATCACCGAGGTGGAACGCTGCCGGGTTAAACTCTTCTTCCTGGATATTCTCAGCGGTGTAAAGCGTGTTCAGGGTGCCGACCACCACCTCTTTTGCCATCGCGCCGGTGAACAGGCCAACGGTCGCCTGCCAGTTGTCTTCATGCACGCCAATCGGTTTAAACACCGGGGTAATGACGCGGCTCACGGAGGCGAGGGCGGAGTCGTTGATGTTATCCGCCGCCTGCCCGCTCAGGGTGAAACTGTTCAGCGCGCTCAGGAAGATGCTGACGATAACAATCACTTTACCGGCGCGCAGCACAAAACCTTTCAGGCGCTGCCAGGTCTGGATCGCCAGGCTTTTCAGATGCGGCACGTGATACACCGGCAGTTCCATCACAAACGGCGACGCTTCCCCACGCATGATGGTGTGTTTAAGCATGAGCCCGGTCAGGATCGCCATCACGATGCCCAGCACATACAGCGAGAAGACCGCCAGTGCCCCTTCCTGACCAAAGAAGGCCGCGGCAAAGACCGCAAAGATAGCCAGTCGAGCCCCGCAGGACATAAATGGCGCCATCATGATGGTCATCAGACGTTCGCGGGGCGCATCAAGCGTGCGCGCACCCATTACCGACGGCACGTTACAGCCGAAGCCGACAATCAGCGGGACGAAGGATTTACCTGGCAGACCCAGGGCCTGCATCAGACGATCCATCACGAAAGCCGCACGCGCCATGTAACCGGAGTCCTCTAGGAACGAGAGGAACAGGTACATCATGCCGATTTGCGGTACCAGCGGCAGAACGGTGTTGATACCACCACCGATCCCCTGGGCGAGGAAAATGGTCAGCCATTCCGGGAAGTGCAGGGTGTAGCCCAGCCACTGAATACCGTGGACAAATATCGCCACAGAACCAGCATCGAAAATAGGCTGTAGCGCGCCACCGATGTTAATGGCGAGCAGGAACATCAGGTACATGACCAGTAAAAAGATCGGCAAACCGAGGAAGCGGTTAAGCACAATCTTGTCCACGGCGGCCGTAAAGCGGCTTGGCTCAGCCGTCAGGGCATTACTGACCACGTCGCAAATGGCGGCGATGGCCTGATAGCGCGCGTCGGCGATGTGCAGGGCCGGGTCATCGAGCTCATCGCTCAGACGCGCCAGCGCCACGTCCAGTTTGTCTGCGGCATGGCCCGCATAGGCGCGGCTGTAGATATCGCCTTCCAGCATCTGCAGGCCGAGCCACAGGCGCTGTCTGGCGGGCATGCTGTTGTCCATCTCCTGCGCCAGCAGACCGGCTTCGCGCAGAAGCGGTTGCGCATAGTGCACCAGCTCAACGTCGGCGTTGCCCGCGTGGCGGTCAATGGCCAGCTTCAGTGCGTCAATTCCGCGGGCACGGGTAGAAACCAGCGGCACTACCGGGCAGCCCAGACGCGCGGAGAGGGCGTCGACGTCGATACGCAGCTTTTGTTTCTCTGCGATGTCGAGCATGTTGAGCGCCACAATGCAGGGGATCCCCAGCTCGAGCAGCTGCAGCGTCAGATAGAGGTTACGCTCCAGGTTAGATGCATCGACCACGTTGATTAACAGGTCCGCATCGCCACTCAGAATATAGTGACAGGCAATCTGCTCATCGAGCGAGGTTTGTGACGAAATGGTGGTTAAGGAGTAGGTGCCGGGCAGATCCACCAGGGTGACTTGATTGTCTGTCGTGGTGAACTGGCCTTCTTTACGTTCAACCGTTACGCCCGCCCAGTTACCCACACGCTGGCGTGCACCGGTGAGCTGGTTAAATAACGTTGTCTTGCCGGAATTAGGATTGCCAATTAAGCCAATAGTTAATTTTTTCATTGTTTTCGACTCACTGAAACCGCTGGCTTGTTATTGTGATAAGGCTTCGACTTCAATTAATGCGAGGTCTTTTTTACGCAGTACCAGATTCACGCGCCGGGTTTCGATATGAACGGGATCACCTAACGGGGCCACGCGCACTACCTGGAATGACGAGCCGGGGAGCATGCCCAGCGACAGCAGCTTTTGCCGATAGGCCGGGCTAATTTCGCGGGTAAAACCGGTAATTTTCCATGCACTGTCTGGAGTGAATTGCATAATGCCTGATTCCACGGAAGGTTAAATTATCTACTATGGGATGATAATGAGAATAGTTTTTATCAGCAATATGAAAACTGTGACGGAATGTTGTTAAGCGTATTAATTTACGGCCTGTTTGACCTTGCTCAATATTTGCTGAATTACGGGGCAGGGAATAATAAATGTATTTGTTAACGGAGTGATAAATGGTGGTTTAAATATGGATATGCAATCGGTTTCATCTCTTGCGATATAATTTGTCCCCTCACCCCGGCCCTCTCCCACAGGGAGAGGGTGTTCAAGTTCCCTCTCCCCTTTGGGGAGAGGGTTAGGGTGAGGGGCATTTACAACCTTAGCGTTTCTTACCCATCGCGGCCGCCAGCGCATCCATCATTGCGCTGTTACCCGCTGGCTGCGCATCACGCCCGCGCGGCTTCGCGCCTTTAGCGGCAGGGCGCTGCTGCTCACGGCCACCGCCGTTACTGCCGCGGCGCGCGTTGGTTTCACCTGGCTGCTCGTCCAGACGCATGGTCAGGGCGATTCGCTTGCGCTGCAGGTCCACTTCCAGCACTTTCACCTTCACGATATCGCCCGCTTTGACCACCGTATGAGGATCTTCAACGAACTTATCGGCGAGCGATGAGATATGCACCAGGCCATCCTGATGCACGCCGATATCGACAAAAGCGCCAAAATTAGTGACGTTGGTGACGGCGCCTTCCAGCACCATGCCCGGCAGCAGGTCGTTCATGGTCTCGATGCCGTCGGCAAAGGTCGCGGTTTTGAACTCAGGACGCGGATCGCGGCCCGGTTTTTCCAGCTCTTTGATGATGTCGGTCACGGTCGGCACGCCGAACTGCTCGTCGGTGAAATCGACCGCTTTCAGGTTGCGCAGCGCGTTGCTGTCGCCCATCAGGTCTTTGAGTGCCTGCTGGGTCGCTGCCAGTATGCGCTCAACCACCGGGTAGGCTTCCGGGTGAACGGTTGACGCATCCAGCGGGTTATCGCCGTGGTTGATGCGCAGGAAGCCCGCACACTGCTCAAACGCTTTCGGCCCCAGACGGCTTACCTTCAGCAACTGCTGGCGGTTCTGGAACTGACCGTTCTCATCACGCCAGGCAACGATGTTCTGCGCCATCATGCGGGTTAAGCCTGCAACGCGGGTCAGCAGAGGAACGGAGGCGGTGTTCAGGTCCACGCCCACGGCGTTTACGCAATCTTCCACCACCGCATCCAGCTTACGCGCCAGTTGCGTCTGGCTCACGTCGTGCTGATACTGGCCCACACCGATGGATTTCGGGTCGATCTTCACCAGTTCCGCCAGCGGATCCTGCAGACGACGGGCGATAGAGACCGCACCGCGCAGGGAGACGTCCAGGTCCGGGAACTCCTGGGCCGCCAGCTCTGACGCAGAATAGACGGACGCCCCGGCCTCGCTGACGATCACTTTCTGCGCCGTCACTTTCGGGAACTGTTTCTGCACGTCGAGGTAGAAACGTTCGGTTTCGCGGGAGGCCGTACCGTTGCCGATAGCCACCAGCTCAACGTTATATTTCTCGCACAGTGCGGCCACCACTACAGCAGCCTTCGCCGCCTGACCGGTATGCGGGTAAATGGTGTCGGTTGCCACCAGCTTGCCGGTACCGTCAACCACCGCCACTTTTACGCCGGTACGCAGACCCGGATCGAGACCCATGGTCGCACGCAGGCCAGCAGGTGCGGCCATCAGCAGATCATGCAGGTTACGGGCAAAGACGTTGATTGCTTCGTCTTCCGCACGCTCGCGCACGGTGCCCATCAGTTCGGTTTCGAGGTGCATCAGCACCTTAATGCGCCACGTCCAGCTCACCACGCCTTTACGCCAGTTGTCTGCCGGGGCGTTATTCAGGCGCAGGCCGAGGTGATCGGTGATGATCTGCTCGCAGTGGCTCTCTTTTGGCGGCTCATCAAACTGCGGGTCGGCGTTGAGAGAGAGCTGCAGCACGCCTTCATTACGGCCGCGGAACATGGCAAGCGCACGGTGAGAAGGCACGGTTGAAATCGGTTCGTGGTGATCGAAGTAGTCGCGGAATTTCGCGCCTTCCTCTTCTTTGCCTGCCACCACGGTAGAGACGATGTGGGCGTTCTTCCACAGATAATCACGCACACGGGAGAGCAGGGCGGCATCCTCGGAGAAGCGCTCCATCAGAATGTAGCGTGCGCCATCAAGGGCCGCTTTGGTGTCTGCCACGCCTTTGTCAGCGTCGATAAATTTGGCCGCTTCGGTTTCCGGGTCGTGTGACGGTTCGTTCCACAGCAGCTCGGCCAGCGGCTCCAGACCTGCTTCAATTGCAATCTGCCCGCGCGTACGGCGCTTCGGTTTGTAGGGCAGATAGAGGTCTTCGAGTTCAGTTTTGCTCAGGGTGCCGTTAATGGCCTTTTCCAGATCGCTGGTCAGTTTGCCCTGTTCGCCGATGGATTTGAGGATTGCCTGACGGCGGTCTTCCAGTTCACGGAGGTAGCCCAGACGGGTCTCCAGGTTACGCAGCTGCGTGTCATCCAGACCGCCGGTGACTTCCTTACGATAACGTGCAATAAACGGCACGGTGTTCCCTTCATCAAGCAGGCGAACGGCAGCTTCTACCTGTTCGGCTCTGGCCTGAAGTTCACCCGCAATAATGCGGCAGAGCGAATCTTTCATCATGGCTTTATCATCTTGTGGGTCAAAAATCAGGGGATAGTTATACGGGCTGACACGGTAAAATGCCAGCCGTGGAGGGCGCTCTCGGACTATTTTACGTAGGTGATCTCATTGACGTACCAGCTCGCTTCTCCGGCAGGCGTCTGGACGACGGCTAAATCACCCACCTCCTTTTTCAGCAGCGCGCGGGCCATCGGCGAGTCGATGGAGATGTAATCCTTACGTCCAAAAATTTCGTCGTACCCGACAATGCGAAAGCGCAGGGTATTGCCATCATCATTCTCGATCTCTACCCACGCGCCGAAGAAGACTTTGCCCTCCTGCTGCGGTGAATAATCGACAATTTTAAGATTCTCGAGACATTTGGTCAGATAGCGTACCCGACGGTCGATCTCACGCAGCCGCTTTTTGTTGTACTGGTAGTCAGCATTTTCGCTGCGGTCGCCCAGGCTTGCCGCCCAGGTGACTTTTTTGGTCACTTCCGGACGCTCTTCGCGCCACAGGTAATCCATCTCTTTTTTGAGTTTTTCGTACCCTTCGCGGGTGATCAGGGGCGTTTTCATACTGTGACCTTCAGACTCGACTTCATTGCAAACATTGCGCACATTACGTATCACGTAGTCTCTCAGACAGCGTTAATAATCATTTATGTGATGAATTGTGCAGATAAGCTGCTGTTAAATATGCTTTGTAACAATTTCGACTAGAATTTATACCAGAATTCGCTGGTCGAACCCGTGCACTTTTTTAGAATACGCTGTTATTAGACTATCCGAACCTTTGGGAGTACACACAATGCAAGAGAACTACAAAATTCTGGTCGTGGATGACGACATGCGCCTGCGTGCGCTGCTGGAACGTTATCTGACCGAGCAGGGCTTCCAGGTTCGTAGCGTCGCGAACGCCGAGCAGATGGACCGCCTGCTGACCCGTGAATCCTTCCATCTGATGGTCCTCGACCTGATGCTGCCGGGCGAAGACGGGCTCTCTATCTGCCGCCGCCTGCGCAGCCAGAGCAACCCCATGCCAATCATTATGGTGACGGCGAAAGGGGAAGAGGTCGACCGTATCGTGGGCCTCGAAATTGGCGCTGACGACTACATTCCTAAACCGTTTAACCCGCGTGAACTGCTGGCGCGTATTCGGGCCGTGCTGCGCCGTCAGGCGAACGAACTGCCAGGCGCACCGTCGCAGGAAGAAGCGGTGATTGCGTTCGGGAAGTTCAAGCTGAACCTCGGTACGCGTGAGATGTTCCGTGAAGACGAGCCAATGCCGCTCACCAGCGGCGAGTTCGCGGTACTGAAAGCGCTGGTCAGCCACCCGCGTGAGCCGCTCTCCCGTGACAAGCTGATGAACCTGGCGCGCGGCCGTGAATACTCGGCAATGGAACGTTCCATCGACGTGCAGATCTCTCGTCTGCGCCGCATGGTGGAAGAAGATCCGGCGCATCCTCGTTATATTCAGACCGTATGGGGTCTGGGCTACGTGTTCGTCCCGGACGGCGCTAAAGCATGAGGCGAATGCGCTTCTCACCGCGAAGCTCGTTTGCCCGTACCCTGCTTTTGATTGTCACCTTGCTGTTTGTCAGCCTGGTGACAACCTACCTGGTGGTGCTGAACTTTGCGATCCTGCCGAGCCTTCAGCAGTTTAATAAGGTCCTCGCGTACGAAGTGCGTATGCTGATGACCGATAAACTGCAGCTGGAGGACGGCACGCAGTTAGTGGTTCCTCCGGCGTTTCGCCGTGAAATCTACCGTGAACTGGGCATTTCGCTCTATTCGAATGAAGCGGCGGAAGACGCAGGTCTGCGCTGGGCGCAGCACTATGAATTCCTCAGCCAGCAGATGGCGCAGCAGCTGGGGGGCCCGACGGAGGTGCGTGTTGAGGTCAACAAAAGCTCGCCGGTCGTCTGGCTGAAAACCTGGCTGTCGCCCAATATCTGGGTGCGCGTTCCGCTGACCGAAATCCACCAGGGCGACTTCTCGCCGCTGTTCCGCTACACCCTTGCCATCATGCTGTTAGCGATAGGCGGCGCGTGGCTGTTTATCCGTATACAGAACCGACCGCTGGTCGACCTGGAACACGCTGCGCTCCAGGTCGGTAAAGGGATCATTCCGCCGCCGCTACGTGAATATGGCGCATCGGAGGTGCGTTCGGTGACGCGCGCGTTTAATCATATGGCGGCTGGCGTCAAACAGCTGGCGGATGACCGTACGCTGCTGATGGCGGGCGTCAGCCATGATCTGCGTACGCCACTCACGCGTATCCGACTGGCGACGGAGATGATGGGCGAAGAGGACGGTTATCTCGCCGAGTCCATCAACAAGGATATCGAAGAGTGTAACGCCATCATTGAGCAGTTCATTGACTACCTGCGTACCGGGCAGGAGATGCCGATGGAGATGGCTGACCTGAACGCGGTGCTGGGCGAAGTGGTGGCGGCTGAAAGCGGCTACGAGCGTGAGATTGATACCGACCTTCAGGCCGGTGAAATTCAGGTTCGTATGCACCCGCTCTCCATCAAGCGCGCGGTGGCAAATATGGTGGTGAATGCGGCCCGCTACGGTAATGGCTGGATTAAAGTCAGCAGCGGATCGGAACTCAACCGCGCCTGGTTCCAGGTGGAAGATGACGGTCCGGGTATCAAGCCCGAGCAGCGTAAGCATCTGTTCCAGCCGTTTGTGCGCGGCGACAGCGCGCGCAGCACCAGCGGAACCGGTTTAGGCCTGGCGATTGTGCAGCGTATTGTTGATAACCATAACGGGTTGCTGGAGATTGGTACCAGCGAGCGGGGTGGGTTGAGCATTCGCGCCTGGTTGCCTGTGCCGGTGACGCGGGGGCAGGTGAAAGAGGGTTAATCGGGGTGCGGCCTGATGCCCTCACCCCGGCCCTCTCCCATGGGGAGAGGGAGAAACCATTAAAAAAGGCAACTTTCGTTGCCTTTTTGCTTTTACCTACAGCTTCGGTCCCGCACTCACCAGCGCTTCACCCGCCGGGGTATCGGTATACTTCTCGAAGTTCTCAATAAACAGCTTCGCCAGCGTTTCCGCTTTCTCACGCCACTGTTCCGGGGAACCGTAGGTGTTACGCGGGTCAAGGATATGCGTATCCACGCCCGGCAGCGCCGTTGGAATAGCCAGATCAAACATCGGCAGGGTGAAGGTTTCAGCGTTATCCAGAGAACCATCCAGAATGGCGTCGATAATGGCGCGGGTATCTTTGATGGAGATACGCTTGCCGGTACCGTTCCAGCCGGTGTTAACCAGGTACGCCTGCGCCCCGGAGGCCTGCATGCGTTTTACCAGCACTTCTGCGTACTGCGTCGGGTGCAGCGACAGGAAGGCCGCGCCGAAGCAGGCGGAGAACGTTGGGGTTGGCTCCGTCACGCCCCGCTCGGTGCCCGCCAGTTTGGCGGTAAAACCGGAGAGGAAATGATACTGCGTCTGGCTGGCGGTCAGGCGGGAAACCGGCGGCAGCACGCCGAACGCATCCGCCGTCAGGAAAATCACCTTCGTCGCATGACCTGCTTTCGACACCGGTTTCACAATGTTGTCGATGTGGTAGATCGGGTAGGAAACGCGGGTGTTTTCGGTTTTGGATGCGTCGTCGAAGTCGATAGAGCCGTCGGCACGTACGGTGACGTTTTCCAGCAGCGCATCGCGGCGGATGGCATGGAAGATATCCGGCTCAGCTTCTTCAGACAGACGAATGGTCTTCGCGTAGCAACCGCCTTCGAAGTTAAACACGCCGTCGTCATCCCAGCCATGCTCGTCATCCCCAATCAGCCGACGTTTTGGATCGGTAGACAGGGTGGTTTTACCGGTGCCGGACAGGCCGAAGAACACCGCCACATCCCCTTTTTCACCGACGTTCGCTGAGCAGTGCATAGAGGCGATACCGCGCAGCGGCAGCAGGTAGTTCATGACCGAGAACATGCCTTTCTTCATCTCGCCGCCGTACCAGGTACCGCCAATCAGCTGGATACGCTCGGTCAGGTTAAAGGCGATAAAGTTCTCGGAGTTCAGGCCCTGCTCTTGCCACTGTGGGTTGGTGCATTTGGCACCGTTCATCACGATGAAATCGGGTTTGAACGTCTGCAGCTCTTCGTCGGTTGGACGAATAAACATGTTTTTCACGAAATGCGCCTGCCAGGCCACTTCGGTGATAAAACGCACGGAAAGACGGGTGTCGGCGTTAGCGCCGCAGAAAGCGTCGACAATGAACAGACGCTTGCCGGAAAGTTGTTGGGTGACGAGCCCTTTCAGATGCTGCCAGGTTTCCGGGGAGAGCGGTTTGTTATCGTTCTTCCCTTTGCCCTTGTCAGCCCACCACAGCGTGTCGCGGGTGGTTTCGTCTCGGACGATATACTTATCTTTCGGCGAACGACCGGTAAAGATACCGGTATCGACGGCGATAGCACCAAGGTTAGTCAACACACCTCGCTCGTATCCTTCCAGTGCTGGATTGAGCTCTTCCTGATACAGCGTATCGTAATCGGGGTTGTAGACGATTTTCTGGACGTCGTGAATACCATAAGCCTTGAGATCTTGCGGGGTTAAACCAGTAACACGCATATCACTGCTCCTTAGCCAATATGTACTGCCTGAAATTGTAGGGTTTTTCTGAGGTTGTTAACCGCGACGGGGCTCATAGATTTACGTATCTGGTCAAAACCCTTACTAACGGAAAACGCTGCGACTCCAGTCACAGGGCAGGCGGATTATCGCAGGAATCGCTTTTTTGTTGGGGAAAATGTTCCGAAAAGGTTAATGGCTGGTGATTTTATCGGAAAGAATGTGAATGTAATCGCATACACGTAAGAAAATTACGTAAGGGTTACAGTATGAAAACGATTCATGTCGTCCGCGGATTGATGAAACAATACGCTTTTCTGGAAAAGGGATGAGAGATGGAAAACAGTGAAACGTTATCCCCTTCAACGCGCCTGGCCATCGTGCTGGTGGGCGCTTTACAGGGGCTGATTTGCTACGGGATTAGCGAGTACATCGCGTATGCGAAATTGCCATCCGATACGGTGTGGTCTTTGTGCGTGATGCCTGCAACGGTGGCGATGACCGCCACTGTCGCGCTTTCCGTGACGTCATTCAGAAAACCGTTACTCTGGCTGGCGCTCGCGATCGTTGGCGCTGTTGTCGCCGGTATGGGGGCCTGGCTTAAGTGGAGCGTGTCCGGGCTTGAACACTGGGAAATTAAAGAGGCCGTGCTTGTCTGGGGCTTTCATCTTCTGTTGATGATGCTATTGATGTTGCCATGGCTGCAAAGGCGTCTGTCGCCTGCGACGACGGCCTCGTTCTACAGTGATTTTTACGATAAGCACTGGCACAACGCGCTGACTATACTCACTATTTTTATCTCCAACGGCCTCTTCTGGCTGGTGCTTTTCCTCTGGGCTGAACTCTTCAAACTCATTGGCATTCAGTTTTTTGATCGCCTTTTCTTCCAGTCTGACTGGTTTATTTCAGTGGCGATTGGCGTGGTTTCTGCCAGTGTCGCCGTGCTGGCGCGTATGCAGGTGCGCTTGATGCGCGCATTACAAAATCTGCTTACCCTGATCGCCACTGGCCTGTTGCCTCTGATGGCGGCCTTAGCCCTGCTGTTTATTGGCGCATTGCCCGTGATGGGCTTTGAGGCCATTTCAGCACGGATATCCGCGGCGGGCCTGCTGACCGCCTTAGCGCTACTGCTCCTTTTTCTGGTGACGATTGTCTGGCATCCGCAGCGTCAGACGCTACCTTACTATGCGCTTCTCAACGGGATGGTTCGTCTCGCCATCGCTATCGTTCCCGCCTATCCGGTGTTAGCAGGGTGGGCGTTATGGCTGCGCATTTCGCAATATGGCTGGTCGCCGGAGCGTCTGTATGGCGTGCTCATTACGCTGGTAGCGCTGGTCTGGGCGGTAGGATTTTGCATAAGCGTTGTCTTCTGTCGCCGCCAGGCACAAAAGCTGCAGGCGTCCGTTATCCCGCTAACGGGGTTACTTGCGCTTATTCTCCTGATCCTGATTCATACGCCGGTGCTTGATCCGTGGCGTATCAGCGTTGAAAGCCACATGTCCCGTTATCATGACGGGCGCATCAACGCGGATCAGGTCAGCCTGTATATGCTCAGCAACAGCGGGCGTAAGGGACGCGAAGCCATGCAGACGCTGCAATACGATCGGCAGTTTATGGCTGAGCCAAAGCGCCAGCGTGAGCTGTACGGCCTTCTCAGCGGAAACCGGGACGGAGCAGGGAAGATGACAGCCGGGATGCTTGAGAAGCAGTTCACACTCGCACCGGGTACGTCTCCCCCCGACAAGGGGTTATGGCAGGCGATGCTGAATAACCTGTACCGATTTGATTCCTGCAGTCGCGAGCGGAAAACCTGCTTACTGATGTCGCTGGATCTGAATGGCGACGGCAAGCCTGAAGCGGTGATTTATCAGTTTAGCGACCGCACGATTGTGGTGTACACGCAAACCGGTACCGGCTGGAAGCTGGCAGGCGATACCTGGAAAATGCCTGATGGTTTATCACGGGAAGAGCTGGAACGCGCAGTGCAGCAGGGGAAGGTAAAACCCGTTGTGAAGCCGTGGGCGGATATTGAGATCTTCGGTGAACGCGTAGAGATAAACTACGATAATGCACTGGTGCGTTAACAAAACGGCTCCTTGTGGAGCCGTTGCTTTATGAATCAGTGAACCTGCGGATCCGCCGGAGAGGCGTTGTTGCGGATCTCAGCGATATCCATCGAGTTGAACACATAGTGCGTACCGCAGTAGTCACAGTGCATATCGATTTCACCGTCTTCAGCCATAATGCTGTCGATCTCTTCATCCGGCAGGGTTTTCAGTGCGCCAGCGCAGCGTTCACGTGAACAGGTGCACTTAAACTCCACGGCTTGTGGATCGTAAACCGTCACCTCTTCTTCATGATACAGACGCCACAGCACATCGGTCGCCGACAGGTTGAACAGCTCTTCCGCCTTGATGGTTTCGGTCAGCGTCGCCAGGTGCTCAAAATCATTGGTCTGCGCATCCTGTGCGGGCAGAACCTGCAGCAGCATACCGCCTGCAGCGGGTTGCCCGTCTACTTCACCGGTACGGATGAACAGGCGAGTTGGCAGCTGTTCTGAACGCATGAAGTAATCTTCCAGACAGGCGGCCAGGGTATCGCCTTCCAGACCGACCACGCCCTGATAGCGTTCACCTTCTTCCGGGGAGATGGTGATCACCAGGTAGCCATTCCCCACCAGCGTTTTCAGGTCGGCATTTTCAGGAACGTCGCCCTGAACGCGCGCGACGCCGCGCATCTGCTGCTGATTGTTACCGTTGATCACGGCCAGCGACATCGGGCCATCACCCTGCAGCTGCACGGTGATATCACCGGCAAACTTCAGCGTGGCGGTCAGCAGGCTGGTGGCAACCAGCAGTTCGCCCAACAGGGTTTTCACCGGCAGCGGGTAGTTGTGGTTTTCCAGAATCTGTTTCCAGGTTTCGGATACGGTGACCAGCTCGCCACGCACGGCGAATTGTTCAAACAGATAGCGGTGTAATTGGTCGTGTTGGGCCATAATAGTCTCTCGTGCAGGTGAGGGTTACTCGGTCTCACCGTGTTTAAATTTCATCAGATCGCGGCGCTCTTTTTTATCCGGTCGCCGGTCCGGGTGGGGCATGGTCAGCGCATTCATTTTGCGCGCCAGCGCGGTCTTTTCGCGCTTTTCAATGCTCTCAGCCGTCTCTTCATAAAGCTGTACGGCTTCAGATGCGGGCCGTCGTTGTTCGGTAATGGCTTTAATCACCACCGTTCGTTCATCGTTGCCCTGACGCAGCGTTAAGGTGGCATTCAGTTCAACCAGCTTACTCGGCTTGCTACGCTGGCCGTTGTAATGCACCTTTCCGCCGTCAATCATCTCGCGGGCAAGGGCGCGCGTTTTATAAAAACGGGCTGCCCACAGCCATTTATCCAGTCTTACCCCATCTGAGGGTTTTTCTTTCATGGCGTCTCCTTCACGGTCAGTGAGGGGATCATCTGACGATAGTCACCCAGCCCCGGATGCCGCAGATAGCTTTTGTCCGCCAGACCGGAGTCAGGATTGGTCACGCCCAGGCAGTAGCGAATGCCAAACGCCGCGGCGGAATCCAGAATGGGCTCGCTGTCATCAATGAACAGCGTGCGTTCCGGCTGTAAACCGGTCTCTTCCTTCACCGCATGCCACAACCGCTGATCCTCTTTCGGATAACCAAATGTGTGGGTGGAAAGTAATAAATCAAGGTGTGACGCAAGACCCGTATGTTCCAGCTTCACGGCCAGATTATGCGGATGGGCGTTGGTCAGCAAAATACGGCGCTTGCCGCTTGCTTTCAGCGCATCCAGGAAGGGCACGGTGTCCTCACGCAGTACGGCGCGCGGGCCCTGGGCGGTGGTCATGGCACAAATATCCAAACCGAGGCGTTCGCTCCAGTAGTCCAGACAGTACCAGTTTAGCGTATGTTGCACCGCGCTATATTGCGAACGAATGAATTCCTGCGCTTCTGCCGGGGAGATACCCTGCTGTTCGCCATAGGTCTCCGGGACCAGCTTTTGCCAGAAGTAATTATCAAAGGCGAGATCGAGCAGCGTGCCGTCCATATCCAGCAGGACGGTATCTACCTCCTGCCAGGCGATATCAAGATGCATAGGGGAACTCCAGCCAGAAGAAACGTGCGCGACAGGGTAGCACAACTTGTCGCGCAGCGATGTTATCCGATCAGGCTCTCAGAGGAGGGGACCAGCTTAGGATTAAGGCAATTTTCGTAGTATTGCTGGATCTCAGCAAGCCGGGTGCGCGAACGCTGGTAACGGCGCAGGGCCATAATGCCGTTCCAGAAAATAGACACCAGCATGGCGATCATCAGCAGTGATGTACCGATATAACGCCATAAACCCGCGCTGTCAGGCATCCGGTGCAGGCCGATATGGCGCGTACCGTTGGCATCGGTAAAGATACTGGTCACAATCCCTTCGGCACTGAATGGCGTTTGCATCAGCATCTGCGCCAGACGCTGGAACTGCCCCCATTGTTCCTGAGCCGGGTAGTCGTACAGGGCAATCTGCGGATAAGGCTGATCGACCAGATCGCTGCCTTCATCGCTGACAATCACAAAACCGCCAGGCGCCGGGCTATTCAGCGCCTGGGCCGCACGGGTGGTTTCACGCATCACAAACGGCGCGGTAGAGGTCGCCACCAGGTTATCCAGCGATTCGGCACTCACTGGGCGCAGTAGCACGTTCACCCCGTCCAGACGACCCGCTTCGGCGCGCTTCACCAGCGAGTCCCAGTCTTTGCTGTTACCCAGGTTCACGAGCGCATTTTTAAGGCGAACGCACTCATCCTGTGCTGAACATAAATCCTGCGTTTTCAATACGATTTCGCCAAAGTCATCCAGCAGTACCATTCCGGATTTCTGAATGGCAGAACGCAGGGCAGGGCTGACGCGTGAATCATCATCGGTTTTCGGGTGCAGCTGGCGGTTGAGCGTCTGGGTGAGCGCAGTGGCTTTATTGACGACATCTGATTCCGGCAGCGGCAACGGCGGCGCATCGTTCCAGACGATTTGCGAGCAGTCGAACGGCATGAACGGCGAGTTCTGACGGGTATTCCAGGCCCCTGGGGTGTGGATGTTACACATCCCGGTACCCTTCAGACGGAGCGTATCACCCACCCGCACGCCAGCGTCATCCAGCTGCTTAACGCTGGTGGCTTCTACGGTTTGTGCCCCTTTGATCCACGACAGGGTGAATTTGATGGGCATATCCAGCGGCACGAACAGCAGCAACAGAGCAAAGACCAGCGCTGCGCCCCCGGCGATAACCGTACTGCGTAGCCAGTGCTGAAGCGGGAAGTTTTTCACTTCATCGTGCAGGGAGAGGAAGCGCCCCTGACGCACAACATGGCGGTCAAGGTAGATATCAATATCGGTTTTATGCCCCAAATCCTGTGCAATCCATGGCTGCCAGTGGCGCGGATAGATAAGGTCAATAATCCCGAGGGAGATATTGTTGATATGTTCCTGATCGTTCTCACCGAACAGGCCCCAGCGCTTAGGGGTGCCGCGCAGGCAGTGAATTTCACGCAAAGAGGTTTTGGCCGGAGGCGCAAACAGCCCCCACAGCCCGGCGGCTAACAGCAGCAGCGCACCGCCCGCGAGCCACGGGACAAACACATCCGGCGTCAACAGACAGAAGAAAAAGAGCAGGAAGGCGGCCACAATCAGGACCGCCTCGCGAATGCCATCCGGACGACTCAGGGCGTGCTCTTCATGAGTCTCCTGACGAATGTTCAGCAGTTCAATTTGCTCGGTCTCTTCACCGCGAATGGAGGCCTGCTTTGAACTCGCGCGTTCCAGCGCAAAGCGCGGTGCTTCATGAATATATTCATTCAGCGTATGGCCGTTCAGGGAGATGACCAGCGGCAGCGAATCGGTATGGATAAGCTCAACGCTGTTTTCGTCATTAATGTACTGCTCCCAGGAGGGAGGCAGATGCACTTCAACGGAGTCGAGGTAGTAACGCCATTTATTGGGATCGTCAGTCGTGATGCCATAACGGGTGATGGAGCGCGTCACGCAGAGCACGGTGTCGCTTTGTGCGTTCAGATTGAGGGTGACAGGCGCAGCCGTAGCCCCCGTTGGCCCGGGCGTTAACTGGGAACGGTTGAGGGTTTCGAGATAGTTCTCAACAGCATCGCGCTCTTCTTGCGTGAGTTTACGCGTTGTGGCACCGGCAAAGGCCGTTAAAAAGGGCAGCCTGAAACGACGCTGTACGCGACGCCTGTATACCCACCCTGCAACTAAAGCGCCGGCCAGCATAGCAGCGAGAACGATCAAAATGGTGCTCATGCTTTCCCCATCTTACTTTATCTTCTTACAGGTGTAGTCAGTGCACCTTTAACAATGAATGAGAGTCTGTGGTTGGCTATCGGCAAGCATGGAGTCGAACTTGAGCATTCTGCAGCGCATCCCAGTGACCGATGATGATAGCAAAGCCTGTCATGGCGCGATATCAGCAAATTCCTGGAAACATTTCAACCTCTTGACATTTGTTTTGATTTGAGGATTGATTCCTGTCAGGTTGCACAAATGTAAATAAAGAACAATTGACATTGCCGAAACCGTGCGGCGTATCGCACAATAAAGTCAGTTCACACTTCAAAGACCCGTCAAGATGAGCAAACCACTACAAAAACCCACCATTCTGAGTGTTGAAACTGTCGCGAAATCCCGGCTGTTTAATGTCGAAAGTGTGGACCTGGAGTTCAGCAACGGCGTGCGTCGCGTTTATGAACGTATGCGCCCCTCATCGCGTGAAGCGGTGATGATCATCCCCATTGTTGATGACCATCTGATTTTGATCCGCGAGTATGCAGTGGGCACGGAATCTTATGAACTGGGTTTCTCGAAAGGGCTTATTGACCCCGGTGAAACGGTCTTTGAAGCAGCAAACCGCGAGTTGAAAGAAGAGGTTGGGTTTGGCGCGAAAGAGCTATCGTTCCTGAAAAAGCTGAGCATGGCTCCCTCCTATTTTTCCAGCAAAATGAACATTGTGGTTGCTGAAGATCTTTACCCTGAATCGCTGGAAGGTGACGAGCCGGAGCCGCTGCCCCAGGTTCGCTGGCCACTGGCGCACCTGATGGATTTGCTGGAAGATCCTGACTTCAATGAGGCGCGTAACGTGAGCGCGCTGTTCCTGGTGCGGGAATGGCTGAAGGGGCAGGGGCGGCTGTAGTGGCCTGATGCCCCAACCCTCTTCCACGGGAGAGGGAGCAAACACAAAAACGGCAACCCGAGGTTGCCGTTTTGCTTTGTTGTCAGAACAGCTCGTGCGTCTCGCCGTTATCAATAATCTCTGTACCCACCTCATGTACCGCCTGCGTGGTTGGCTGCGTACCTTCGATGAAATACTCCTCACGGCTATTGCCACCGTTGGCTAACTGCCCGGTGCTGCGGTCGATATTGACCGTGACCACGCCCGGCGGTGGCGTCAGCGGCTGCTCCGGCACGCCCTCAAGAACGGATTTCATATAGGCATCCCAGGCCGGTTGCGCACTTTTGGCCCCGCCTTCGTAGCCGGAAATCTGATCTTTGATCGCGCCAGACGCCGTGGTGCGGCCTAAATCGCGGCGGTGATCGTCAAAGCCGATCCAGACCGAGGTCACCACGCCCGGGCCGTAGCCGGAGAACCAGGCATCTTTCGAGCTGTTGGTGGTCCCGGTTTTACCGCCGATATCGTGGCGCTGTAAATCACGCCCGGCACGCCAGCCGGTACCCTGCCAGCCCGGTTCACCGAAGATGTTGGTATTCAACGCGCTCTTGATCAGGAATGACAGCGGGGTGTTGATCACATGCGGGGCATACTCCTGCGCACCGCTCTGCGCCACCAGCGCCTGGTTTGCCTGTTCCAGCTGTGGCTGCGGCACCACGCCGTTCGGCTGCTCCTGCGACACGGCGACATCTTCCATGTCCTTGTTTTCAAGCACGTCAGACTTCGGCGTATTGCCGTAAATCACCGGGATATCGCACTCCGCACAGGCAATTTTCGGTTTCGCTTCGAACAGCACACCGCCCTGGTCGTTTTCGATTTTACTGATGAAGTACGGGTCGATCAGGAAGCCGCCGTTGGCCATGACCGAATACCCCCGCGCCACTTGCAGCGGCGTGAACGATGCCGAGCCTAACGCCAGCGATTCGGTGCGCACGATGTTCTGTGCCGGGAAGCCAAAACGTTGCAGATACTCTGCCGCGTAATCGACGCCCATCGCACGCATTGCACGCACCATCACCACGTTTTTCGACTGACCCAGCCCCTGACGAAGGCGAATAGGACCTGCGTATTCCGCCGGCGAGTTCTTCGGCTGCCAGTCGGAACCGGCACCGGCATCCCAGCGAGAGATCGGCACGTCATTGAGGATACTGGCAAGCGTTAAGCCTTTATCCATCGCCGCCGTGTAGAGGAACGGTTTGATATTCGAACCGACCTGACGCAGCGCCTGCGTCGCGCGGTTGAATTTGCTCTGGTTGAAATCAAACCCACCCACCAGCGCCAGCACGGCACCGTTTTGCGGGTTAATGGAGACCAGCGCGGAGTTGACGTCTGGCACCTGCGCCAGCCACCAGGCATCGCCCACCTGACGCACCCAGATTTGTTGTCCGGTTTGTACGACATCGGTCACTTTGCGTGGTGTTGGTCCCTGTAAGGTGTCAGAGCGGTACGGACGCGCCCAGCGGATCCCGTCCATGCGTAAGGAGACTGAGGTGCCATCCGCAAGCGTTGCAACGGCTTCCTGAGGCGTGGCCTGTGTCACCACCGCAGGCAGCAGCGGGCCGTAGGTAGGCAGCGCTTTCAGCGTACTGGTGATTTTTTTACTGTCCCAGGCGCTTTCGCCCACCTTCCACAGCACGTTGGACGGGCCGCGATAGCCGTGACGCATATCGTAGTCCATCACGTTATTTCTCACCGCATCCTGTGCTGCCTGCTGCCCTTTACGGGTAACCGTGGTGTATACGCGATAACCATCTTCATAGGCCTTATCCCCATAACGGCTGACCATTTCCTGGCGAACCATTTCGGTCAGATACGGGGCAGAGAAGGCGATCTCCGGCGCATGGTAGTTGGCGTCGATGACATCGTTGCGTGCCTGCTCATATTCACTCTGGCTGATGTAGCCTTCGCTCAGCATACGTGACAGAACGACATTGCGACGTGCGGTGGCGCGATCGAGCGAGTAGAGCGGGTTAAACGTGGACGGGGCTTTAGGCAGGCCGGCAATGGTCGCCATTTCGCTTAAGGTCAGTTGCTCCACGGGCTTGCCGAAGTACACCTGTGCCGCAGCACCCACGCCATAGGCGCGATAACCGAGATAGATCTTGTTGAGGTAAAGCTCAAGGATTTCGTCTTTACTCAGCAACTGCTCAATACGGATCGCGAGGAACACCTCTTTTATCTTACGGATCAGCGTCTTTTCAGGGCTGAGGAAGAAGTTACGCGCCAGCTGCTGCGTAATAGTACTTGCCCCCTGAGAGGCATGCCCGGAGAACAGCGCAACGCTTGCGGCACGGAAAATCCCCACCGGGTCAACGCCGTGGTGCTCGTAAAAACGGCTGTCCTCTGTGGCGATGAAGGCCTTCACCATCACAGGGGGAATTTGGTTTAAGGTCAGCGGGATACGGCGTTTTTCGCCGTACTGCGCCATCAGCTCGCCGTCGGCGCTGTAGACCTGCATTGGGATCTGGAGCCGCACATCACGAAGCGTAGCGACATCAGGTAGCTGCGGCTCAATATATTTGTACAAACCATAAATCGAGCCTGCTCCCAGCAGAATGCAACACACTGCAAGGATTAATAAATACTTTACGAACTTCACCGGAGATTTCCCATCTGGTTTCACTTGGGCAGTTTCTAAACAATCGCGCGGTAGTATAAAGGCAAGCCTGATTCATTGATATAGCCGTCACGGCGACGGGCGATAAGGAGATCGTGAAGCATGGCTTTCAAAACATGGCAAACGGGCGTTCATATTCAACAAGATAGGGTGCTGATTGTCGCGCTGGTTCGTGAGCGTCTCAGCTGGTGTCTGCGCCGCTGGTGGGCGATACCGCTGACGGAAGGCATCATCCTCGACGGGAAAATTTGTCAGCCAGAACAATTGCTTGACGCATTACGCGGCTGGCGGCGTACGTTGCCGCATCAGCACCGGGTGTTTCTCTCATTTCCGGCGGCGCGTACCCTGCAAAGATCGTTGCCCCGCCCGGCTATCGCCCTGCGCGACAGCGAACAGCTCTCCTGGCTAGGGGCTGCGCTCTCGCGTGAGCTGGAGATGTCCCCTGATGCGCTGTGCTTCGATTACGCACAGGACACGTTCAGCAACACATTTCATGTCACCGCTGCGCAAAACAAAGAGGTTGAAACACTACTGACGCTCGCGAAAACGCTGCATTTACGGCTGGTGACGATTACCCCGGATGCCAGCGCGCTGGCAAATTTTCTTCCTGCGGTGGCACCGGCGCAGTGTGTCGCGTGGCGAGACGAACATCAGTGGTTGTGGGCAATGCGCCACCAGTGGGGGCGCCGCTTCGCTACCGAGGCCAAAAGCGTGGCTGAACTGGCGGCACTGCTGGCTCTCGCGCCGGACGATATCGCGCTGTTTGATAGCCAGCGCGACCCGTGGGAGATCGTCTCTCGCTGTCAGCCCCCGCTGCCGGAGTGCGGTGCCGATTATGCCGTCGCGCTGGCGCTGGCCATGAGCGAGGTGCCTGAATGAGCATGACCAATCTTCTTCCGTGGCGACAGCAACGACGCGCGCGCCGCGTGCGATTCTGGGGAGGGCTGTCTGCGGCCACCTGTATTCTGACGCTGGCAACGGTCTTCAGTCTGAGCATGCACGCCCACCTGAAACTGCACGCCCTACAGGCTGAACTGGCGGGCATGCAGACCGTGCAGCGCGCGCTGTCTTCTCGTCTACCTCTTGCCACACCCGCTCCCACGCGCCAGCCACAGCGAATGGCGTGGCACCCGGTGCTGGCGTCACTCTCCGATGCCATTCCGGCGCAGGCCTGGTTCACTGAGCTTCGTTACCAACCGCCCTCTTTGATGATTAACGGCTATGCCTCAGCACTGCCCGCCCTGTCGGTAATGGGTGATGCTCTGCGACAAATAGCGGGTTTTACCCCAGGGTCAGCAGGGGAGATACGGCAGGATAATCACGGGCGCTGGATGTTCACTTTTCAGCTCACAGGCCAGGGGTAACGTGTGAACAGAATATTTGAACGCTGGTGTGAGAGCCGTCGCCGGTACCGGCTCCTGTGCGGTGGGCTGGGCGTTGCCTTGTTGTGGGGAACCGCATGGGGCCTGTTCCTGAGGCCGCTTAATTCACAGCTTGCTGCGCTTCAGAAGCAAATGGCCGACGCCGTACAGCGCCATGCGACGCTCTGGCCTGTCGCCAGCAACGCGCCGCGCCGGACACCTGAGCCTGACGCACGCCCGGTGGTGCGCTTTTCCCCGCTGGATTTTCAGACTGATGGCGCAACGCTGGTGCACTGGAACTCCTTTCCGGGCGGTGGAGAGCTGGCGCTGGATGCCGAGTGGCCAGCAATCCTGATGGTTTTCGCCCGGCTGGCGCAGCAAGATGTCCGGATTGCCGCCTTTACGCTTGCGCCTCAGGGCGCGGCGTTACGTCTGCGAGTGCAGCTGGAGCAAGACCATGCGAAATAGCCTGCGCTACCTGCTGCTCTGCTCAGTGCTGTTACTCACCGGGATGCGCGATCCGTTTCATCCGCCCGACGATCCCTGTGCCGTTGGCGAGCTGACGCAGTGGCACTATCGCGGCATGGTCGGCGGGGTTGGCCTGTTGCAGGACGGGAAACAGCGCTGGTATCGCCTGCACTTAGAGGAACGTTTACCGGCGGGCTGGCGGGTCAGCGCAATGAATGAGACGCAACTCGTCACAAACGTGGGTGAAACCTGTGAGCCAGCGCAATGGACGTGGCAACGAGAAGGAACGAAGAAAAATGAATTTAAGGATAACGCTGCTGTTACTGACGATCGTCACTCCGCTGGCCGCCGCACCGAAGCCGGTCACGCTGGTGGTGGATGACGTTCCTGTGGTTCAGGTCCTGCAGGCGCTGGTGGCGCAGGAGAATCGTAATCTGGTGGTGTCACCCGACGTAAGCGGCACATTATCGCTCAGTCTGACGCATGTTCCGTGGCGACAGGCATTACAGACGGTGATCGCCAGCGCAGGGCTGGTTCTGCGCGAGGAGGGCGGCATTTTCTATGTCAATACGGCGGCCTGGCAGCGCGAACAGCAGGAGCGTAAAGCACAGGACCGGGCCCGCAGGCAGCTTGAGGCTCCGCTGCTCTCGCAAAGCATTTCGTTTTCATACGCTGATGCCGGGGAGCTGCAAAACGCAGCGGAGAAACTGCTCAGTCCGAAGGGCAGTCTGTCTCTTGATAAACGCACCAATCGGCTGCTGGTCAGGGATAATAAAGCCGTACTGGAGACGCTACAGCGCTGGGCAACACAGATGGATATTCCCGTCGAGCAGGTCGAACTGGCGGCGCATATCGTCACCATCAACGAAAAAAGTCTGCGGGAGCTGGGGGTGAAATGGAATCTTGCCGAGGCCAGCGAAGTGGGCAAGGTTGGGCAAATGACAACCCTTGGCAGTGATTTGTCCGTGGCCAGCGCCACCAGCCATGTGGGGTTTAACATCGGGCGTATTAACGGCAGGCTGCTGGATCTGGATCTGGAGCTGTCAGCACTGGAGCAAAAACAGCAGGTCGATATCATTGCCAGCCCACGACTGCTGGCCTCACACATGCAGCCAGCCAGTATCAAACAGGGCAGTGAGATCCCATATCAGGTCTCCAGCGGGGAGAGTGGGGCCACCTCTGTGGAGTTCAAAGAGGCGGTATTAGGTATGGAGGTCACCCCAGTGGTGCTACCGGGCGGGCGCGTGCGCCTGAAATTACATATCAGTGAAAATATGCCGGGGCAGGTGTTGCAACAGGCCGATGGCGAAACGCTGGCTATCGACAAACAAGAAATAGAGACTCAGGTGGAGGTAAAAAGTGGAGAAACGCTGGCGCTGGGCGGTATTTTCTCGCAAAAGAATAAAACCGGAAGTGATAGCGTACCCGGGCTCGGTAAAATCCCCTGGCTTGGGCAGCTTTTTCGTCATGACGGTAAAGACAACGAACGGCGTGAGTTAGTGGTGTTTATAACACCACGTCTGGTGGCTATTCACTGACGGGTAACGATCCCCGCATTGATTTTGCATTCAGTTTGTTGCAGATGTTTGACGTGGGGCATGAATTAGCATACAAGGAGTACCGATTTGAGTTGGACTGACGTCTTGTTGTCTTATGCGTCTGGTGCGGTGATTTAATCAGTTGCCAAACAAGCCGGAGTATTGAGATAATTTTTAGTCTGACTCTCGCTCTATTGCATATGAGGTTTCAGTTCATGTCCTGCTACGCCGGGTGTCTGCGAAGCGGGGATTACCATTAACGAATAGTCTTAGTAGTACCGAAAAAATGGCAGAGAAACGCAATATCTTTCTGGTTGGGCCTATGGGTGCCGGCAAAAGCACTATTGGGCGTCAGTTAGCTCAACAACTCAATATGGAATTTTACGATTCTGATCAAGAGATTGAGAAACGAACCGGAGCTGATGTGGGCTGGGTCTTCGATGTAGAAGGCGAAGAAGGTTTCCGTGACCGAGAAGAAAAAGTGATCAACGAACTCACGGAAAAACAGGGCATCGTGCTGGCGACCGGCGGCGGTTCTGTAAAATCTCGCGAAACCCGCAACCGTCTCTCCGCCCGTGGCGTAGTGGTCTATCTTGAGACGACCATTGAAAAACAGCTGGCACGTACGCAGCGCGATAAAAAGCGCCCGCTGCTGCAGGTTGAAACGCCACCACGCGAAGTTCTGGAAGCGTTGGCCGATGAACGCAATCCTCTGTACGAAGAGATTGCTGATGTGACCATTCGTACTGATGATCAGAGCGCTAAAGTGGTTGCAAACCAGATTATTCATATGCTGGAAAGCAACTGATTCTGGCTTTATATACACTCGCCTGCGGGTAAAAGCATTAAAGGTGGATGTCGCGTCATGGAGAGGATTACAGTTACTCTCGGGGAACGTAGTTACCCTATCACCATCGCGGCTGGTTTGTTTAACGACCCAGCTTCCTTTTTACCACTGAAAGCGGGTGATCAGGCGATGCTGGTCACCAATGAGACGCTGGCTCCGCTTTATCTTGACCGCGTTCGCCACCTGCTTGAGCAGGCGGGCGTGAAAGTCGACAGTGTAATTCTGCCCGATGGCGAGCAGTATAAAAGCCTGACGGTACTGGATACCGTCTTTACCGCATTGCTGCAAAAACCCCATGGTCGCGATACGACACTGCTTGCTCTCGGCGGCGGTGTTGTGGGCGATCTGACGGGCTTTGCGGCAGCAAGCTATCAACGTGGTGTCCGTTTTATTCAGATTCCGACCACCTTACTGTCTCAGGTCGACTCTTCCGTTGGCGGCAAAACCGCGGTCAACCATCCGCTCGGCAAAAACATGATTGGCGCGTTCTACCAGCCTGCTTCGGTGGTGGTGGATCTCGACTGTCTGAAAACCCTGCCAGCACGCGAACTGGCCTCTGGCCTGGCTGAAGTGATCAAATACGGCATTATTCTCGACGGTGAGTTCTTTAACTGGCTGGAAGAGAATATGGATGCGCTGCTGCGCCTGGATGAGGCTAAACTGGCATACTGCATTCGCCGTTGTTGTGAGCTGAAAGCAGAAGTTGTTGCAGCAGACGAGCGTGAAACGGGCTTACGTGCTTTACTGAATCTTGGGCATACGTTTGGCCACGCGATTGAAGCCGAAATGGGTTACGGAAACTGGCTCCACGGTGAAGCTGTCGCTGCTGGCATGGTGATGGCTGCCCGTACCTCCGAACGTCTGGGTCAGTTCAAACCGGAAGAGACGGCACGTATCATCGCACTGCTGGAACGTGCTGGCTTGCCGGTAACCGGGCCGCAGGAGATGTCGGCGCAAGCGTATTTACCCCACATGATGCGCGATAAAAAAGTATTGGCAGGTGAGATGCGTCTTGTACTCCCGCTTGCAATAGGGAAGAGTGAAGTGCGCGGCGGAGTGCCGCACGATGTCGTTCTTGGCGCTATCGCTGATTGTCAGCAGGCGTAACAACTAGAAAGGTCAGGCCACTGTTACCGGTGGTCGTTTAGCTTCAGGCGAAATGCAAAGTCGTAGGCATAAGCCTTTGAGTGGGGTGTTAAATGGATGAATTCAAACCAGAAGACGAGCTGAAACCCGATCCCAGCGATCGTCGTACTGGTCGTTCTCGTCAATCTTCAGAACGTGATAACGAGCCGCAGATCAACTTTGACGATGTTGATCTGGATGCAGACGATCGTCGCCCTTCACGTAGCCGCAATGCGCGTGATGAGCGAGAAGAAGAGGATTATGAGTCCGAAGAAGATTCAATGGACGAAGAGCCAGTAGAGCGTCGCCCGCGTAAACGTAAAAAAGCGGCCGCGCAGAAACCGGCCTCCCGCCAGTACATCATGATGGGACTGGGCGTTCTGGTGCTTGTGCTGCTGATTGTCGGCATTGGCTCCGCGCTGAAAGCGCCTTCCACGAATTCTGGCGAGCAAACGGCTTCCACTGAGAAGAGCATCAACCTCTCCGGTAACGATGCGGCAGATCAGGCAAATGGTGCACAGCCAGCGCCGGGGACCACCTCCGCAGAGCAGACCGCCAGTAACACAACGACGCCGCAGGATGTTTCCCTGCCGCCAGTCTCTTCTACCCCCGCTCAGAATCAGGCACCTGCCACGCCAGAAGGCCAGCAGCGTGTAGAAGTTCAGGGCGATCTGAACAATGCGCTGATGCAGCCGCAAAACCAGCAGCAGGTGGATAACGTCGTGGTGAACTCTACGCTGCCAACTGAACCTGCAACCGTTGCGCCTGTTCGCGGTGGCAACGCTCAGCCACAAACCGCAGCAACCGAAAGCAAGCCGCGTCAGACTCAGACTGCACCACGTCAGGAACGTAAGCAGGCGGTCATTGAACCTAAGCGTGAAAGCAAACCTCAGGCTGTGGTAAAAGCACCAGAAGTCAAAGCAACCCCGGCGCAGCCGAAACGGACTGAAACCGCTGCGGCAAGCGAGCCCGCAAAAGCGCCAGTGACGCAGACTGCACCGAAAGCCACGGCCACCACCACTGCACCTGCGGCGACAACGGCTCCAGCTGCAACCGCCACAGCATCGGCTGGCACAGCCGGTAAAACGACGGGTAACGTCGGTTCACTGAAATCTGCGCCATCCAGTAACTACACGCTGCAGCTGAGCAGTTCGTCCAACTATGACAACCTCAACGGTTGGGCGAAGAAATCGAATCTGAAAAACTACGTGGTTTATCAGACGACCCGTAACGGGCAGCCGTGGTATGTGCTGGTGAGCGGTGTGTATGCTTCTAAAGATGAAGCGAAACGTGCCGTGGCGACACTGCCAGCAGACGTTCAGGCGAAAAACCCGTGGGCGAAGCCCATTCATCAGGTTCAGGCCGATCTTAAGTAATGTTTAAAGCGCAGGATGCTGTCGGAGCTTTCTCCACAGCCGGAGAAGGTGTAATCAGTTAGTCAGCATGAAAAAAAATCGCGCTTTTCTGAAATGGGCAGGGGGGAAATACCCCTTGCTTGATGATATTAAAAAGCACCTGCCTAAAGGCGAGTGTCTTATCGAGCCCTTTGTGGGCGCAGGATCGGTGTTCCTGAACACCGATTTTTCTCGTTATATCCTGGCGGATATCAACAGCGATCTCATCAGCCTCTATAACATCGTCAAACTGCGTACCGATGAGTATGTGGAAGAGGCGCGCAAGCTGTTTACGCCCGAGAACAATCATCCGGATGTTTACTACCAGCTGCGCACTGAGTTTAACCAGAGCCAGGATCCGTTCCGTCGGGCACTGTTGTTCCTCTATCTCAACCGCCATGGTTACAACGGCCTGTGCCGGTATAATCTGCGTGGGGAATTCAACGTGCCGTTTGGCCGCTATAAGCGCCCTTACTTCCCGCAGGACGAGCTGTATCACTTTGCTGAAAAAGCGCAGAATGCAGAATTCCACTGCCTCTCATATGAAGAGTGTATGGAACTGGCGGGCGTAGACTCGGTGGTTTACTGCGATCCGCCGTACGCCCCGCTGTCTGCGACGGCGAATTTTACCGCCTATCACACCAACAGCTTCAGTCCGGCCGAGCAGGCTCGTCTGGCGGAGATGGCGGAAAAGCTGGTCAGCAAAAGAATTCCGGTGTTAATTTCGAATCACGATACCCCTGATACGCGCGAATGGTACAAAGCCGCGAAGCATTTTCAGGTCAAAGTGCGGCGTAGCATTAGCAGCAACGGCGGCACACGTAAAAAGGTGGATGAACTCCTGGCTCTTTATCGCCCCTGAGCCGTTTTGCCCGCCGGTAAACACATTTCAAGGAGATGCGGATGAAACAGTTTTTGATTGCTCCCTCAATTCTGTCGGCCGATTTTGCCCGCCTGGGTGAGGACACTGCTAACGCGCTCGCCGCGGGTGCGGATGTCGTCCATTTCGACGTTATGGATAACCACTACGTTCCTAACCTGACCATTGGCCCCATGGTGCTCAAGGCGCTGCGTAACTACGGTATTACCGCGCCCATTGACGTCCATCTGATGGTGAAACCGGTTGACCGCATCGTGCCTGATTTTGCCGCGGCGGGCGCCAGCATCATTACTTTCCACCCGGAAGCGTCTGAACACGTTGACCGCACGCTGCAGCTGATTAAAGAAAACGGCTGTAAAGCGGGTCTGGTCTTTAACCCGGCAACGCCGCTGAGCTATCTCGACTATGTGATGGATAAGCTGGACGTTATCTTGCTGATGTCCGTTAACCCGGGCTTTGGCGGGCAGTCATTCATTCCTCACACGCTCGATAAACTGCGTGAAGTGCGCCGTCGTATTGATGAGTCAGGTTATGACATCCGTCTGGAAGTGGATGGTGGCGTGAAGGTGAATAACATTGGTGAAATTGCGGCTGCGGGCGCGGATATGTTCGTTGCAGGTTCGGCAATTTTCGACCAACCGGATTACAAAAAAGTTATAGATGAAATGCGCCGCGAGCTGGCGAAGGTAAGTCATGGATAAATTGCAGGCAACCCGGGGTATTGCATTTGACCTCGATGGCACGCTGGTCGACAGCGCGCCGGGCTTAACGAGCGCCGTCGACCAGGCGCTGTACGCCCTTGAACTGCCCGTCGCGGGCGAAGATCGCGTCGTGACGTGGATTGGTAATGGCGCAGATGTCCTGATGGAGCGCGCCCTGACGTGGGCTCGCCAGGAGCGTGCGTCACAACGTTCCGCACAGGGCAAACCGAGCGTTGATCACGCGGATATCCCGCAGGAAGAACAGCTACGGATTCTGCGCAAACTGTTTGACCGTTTCTACGAAGAAACCGTTGAAGAAGGCAGCTTCCTGTTCCCGGACGTGAAGGAAACGCTGAGCGCGCTGAATGCGAAAGGCATTCCGCTGGGGCTGGTTACCAACAAGCCGACGCCGTTTGTTGCGCCATTGCTGGACGCACTGGATATCGCGAAATACTTCACCGTGATTGTGGGCGGTGATGACGTACAGAATAAAAAGCCGCACCCGGAACCGCTGTTGCTGGTGGCAGGAAAATTATCCTTAACACCTGCTGAGCTGCTCTTTGTCGGTGATTCACGCAATGATATTCTGGCTGCCAGAGCGGCGGGTTGTCCCTCCGTGGGGTTAACTTATGGCTACAACTACGGTGAGGCCATTACCCTGAGTGAGCCGGACGTCGTGTTCGATCGCTTCAAAGATTTGTTGCCCGCACTCGGGCTTTCATACAGTGAACATCAGGAATTGAAAAATGACTAAGCCCATCGTTTTTAGTGGCGCCCAGCCGTCAGGTGAATTGACCATTGGTAACTACATGGGTGCGTTACGTCAGTGGGTTAGCATGCAGGATGACTACCATTGCATTTACTGCATTGTGGATCTGCATGCTATTACCGCCCGTCAGGATCCTGAGAAGCTGCGTAAAGCCACGCTGGACACCCTGGCGCTCTATCTGGCCTGCGGGATCGATCCTGAAAAGAGCACCATCTTCGTTCAGTCTCACGTGCCGGAGCATGCACAGCTTGGCTGGGCGCTGAACTGCTACACCTACTTTGGTGAACTGAGCCGTATGACGCAGTTCAAGGATAAATCCGCGCGCTATTCCGAGAACATTAACGCCGGTCTGTTTGACTATCCGGTGCTGATGGCGGCTGACATTCTGCTGTATCAGACTAACCAGGTGCCGGTGGGTGAAGACCAGAAGCAACACCTGGAGCTGAGCCGTGATATCGCCCAGCGCTTTAACGCCCTGTATGGCGAAGTGTTCAAAGTGCCAGAGCCATTTATTCCAAAATCCGGTGCACGCGTGATGTCGCTGCTGGAGCCGACCAAAAAGATGTCCAAGTCTGACGATAACCGCAACAACGTTATTGGCCTGCTGGAAGATCCGAAATCGGTGGTTAAAAAGCTCAAGCGTGCCGTGACCGACTCCGACGAGCCGCCTGTTGTGCGCTACGATGTGCAGAACAAAGCGGGGGTTTCCAACCTGCTGGATATCCTCTCCGGTGTGACCGGCCAGAGCATTCCTGAGCTGGAACAGCACTTTGAAGGCAAGATGTACGGCCACCTGAAAGGCGAAGTGGCGGATGCCGTTTCCGGTATGCTGACCGAGCTGCAGGAGCGTTATCATCGCTACCGTAACGATGAAGCCTTCCTGCAGAAGGTGATGAAAGAGGGCGCTGAAAAAGCCAGCGCGCGCGCGTCAGAAACCCTGAAAGCGGTGTACGAAGCGATTGGGTTTGTGGGTAAGCCGTAGGTAAAAGCAAAACGGTAACGGCGTTACCGTTTTAGGGTTTGTACCCTCTCCCTGTGGGAGAGGGCCAGGGTGAGGGCATCACGCCGCACTTTTCTAAACAAAAAAACCGGGGAATCCCCGGTTTTTTTACACCTGTAAAACAGCTTACTGCTGTGCCGCCGGGCCACAACCCCCGATGATCTTCGAAATGGAGATCGCCGGGTGCAGCAGATAATCGTAGCTGCAGTTGTTTTTGGTGTTTTGCACGTGGCCGGTGCAGGCCGTCAGAGTCGATAACAGGCCTACCAGAACGGCAGCTTTAGCCAGTTTGAACATACGCATTCCTTGTCTTAAAAAAACTAAATTGGATGTAACACGAGGGAATAAATGGAAAAGTTCCATTTCGCGGGAGGTATGTTATCGACAGCAGTAACAGGGGAGTAGTCCGGTTAAGGACTACTCGAAGAGGGGAGAATATGCGCTAGTGATTTGAGAACCAGTTGAGTTTATCGCGCAGTTCAACCACGCGGCCGACAATAATCAGCGCCGGGCTTTCAACCTGCTGCGCCAGCTCACCCAGCTGTGTCAGCACGCCATTTACCACTCGCTGCTTAATGGAGGTGCCGTTTTCCACCAGCGCGACGGGCATATCCGCTTCCATGCCGTGTTCCAGTAATTTCGCCTGGATCGTAGTGGCCTGATTCAGCCCCATATAGAAGACCAGCGTCTGCTTTTCGGCGGCCAGGTTATGCCAGTCCAGTTCGCTGCCGGTTTTCAGGTGCCCCGTCACCAGACGCACGCTCTGCGCGTAATCACGATGGGTCAATGGAATACCGGAGTATGCCGAACAGCCAGATGCTGCCGTAATGCCAGGCACCACAGAGAACGGAATACCTGCGTTGCACAGGGTTTCCAGTTCCTCGCCGCCGCGACCAAAGATAAACGGATCCCCGCCCTTCAGGCGCACCACACGTTTTCCTTTTTGCGCTTCTCTCAGCAGGATCTGATTAATCTCTTCCTGCGGCACGCAGTGATAACCCGCACGTTTACCCACAAACACCCGGTCCGCATCGCGACGTACCAGATTCATGATCTCATCGGAGACCAGACGGTCATACACAACGGTATCGGCCTGCTGGATCTGCTGGAGTCCTTTCAGCGTCAGTAATCCCGCATCACCGGGGCCTGCGCCTACCAGAACCACCTCGCCACGATGATCCAGCGGTTCAGAGAGTAACTGCTCGGTCGTCTCTTCAACCGCCTTCACGTCCTGATTGGCCAGCGACTGGGCCAGCCGGTCATTGACGAAGAATTTTTCCCAGAAGCGACGGCGCTCGCCCACGGTCGCGAAGGTTTGCTTCACCCGGGAACGCAGTTGCCCTGCATAATGGGCAATTTGCCCAAGATGTTGCGGCAGCAGTGCTTCCAGTTTTTCCCGCAGCAGGCGGGCGAGAACCGGCGAGCGGCCACCTGACGACACCGCAATCATCAGCGGTGAACGGTCGATTATCGACGGCATGATAAAGCTGGCTTCTTTCGGCGCATCCACCACGTTGCAGAAGATACGGCGCGCTTCGCAGGCATCGCTGACGCGCTGATTCACTTCATCGTCATCCGTCGCGGCAATAGTCAGCCAGCAGGTATCCAGCAGGGACTCGTTAAACTCCCCCTGATTCAGCGTGAGCATCCCTTCCTTCGCCCAGGCTTCAAACTGTGGTGCGAAGGCGAGGGCGTTAACCGTAAGACGGGCACCTGCCTCTAACAGCAAGCGGGCTTTGCGTTCAGCCACATCGCCGCCACCCACAAGCAGGCAGTCGCGATGGCGTAATTGACAGAAAATCGGCAGGTGGTCCACGACATTACCTCACAGCATTCATGGAGGGGGTAAGAATTGACGTCAGAATAACAGCAGGAATCGCCGGAAACATACGGTTTTTCCTGCCGTTACCCATAAGGGGTCATAAGCCTTTCCTATAGGAAAGGCGGGGGGTTAGGCTTTTAACTGCACCTGGCCGTCCTTCACGCGAACGTCGTAGTGCTTCACCGAGTAGCTTTCATCTTCCATGCACAATCCGTCGCTTAAACGGAAACGCTGTTTTTTCAGCGGACTGGCGACCCACAGTTCACCCTGATGCTCGGCAATCAGCCCGCGGGAGAGGACGCTGGCCTCAAAAAACGGGTCGATATTGCTGATGGCAAAAACCTGTTCGTCGTGGCGAGGGCGGAAAATCGCGACCTGCTCGTTTCCCAGCAGCGCACAGACGCCGGTTGCCGGCAGAATGTCGTTAATGTTGCAGATGTTTACCCACTGGCTCATGCGTTTTCCTCCACCAGCGTCACCGGAATACGTTCATAAGGTGTCGCCGGACGATGCTGTTCGCGCTCTGCTACTACCTGCACGTTCGGGTCGCGCTGGGTGCTGTTGATGAAGTGTTTGAAGCGTGTCTGTGCCGCTGGCGTGTTGACGGTTTCCGTCCACTCGCAAATCACCGCCGCGCGCAGGCGCGCCATCTCCGCTTCCAGATGTTCGTTCAGGCCCAGCTTATCGTCGATGATGACCGACTTCAGGTAGTCGATGCCACCCTCCAGATTATCCAGCCAGGAAGCGGTACGGGTCAGTTTGTCGGCGGTACGGATGTAGAACATCATGAAGCGGTCGAGATACTGAATCAGCGTGTCGTGGTCAAGATCGGCCGCCAGCAGGTCAGCGTGGCGTGGTTTCATCCCGCCGTTACCGCAGACGTACAGGTTCCAGCCTTTCTCGGTGGCGATGATCCCCACGTCTTTCCCCTGCGCTTCGGCACATTCACGGGTACAGCCGGAGACGCCGAACTTCATTTTGTGCGGGGTACGAATGCCTTTGTAGCGGTTTTCCAGCTCGACGCCGAAGCCCACGCTGTCGCCCACGCCGTAGCGGCACCAGGTGCTGCCCACGCAGGTTTTTGCCATGCGCAGCGCTTTGGCATACGCGTGACCGGTTTCGAAGCCCGCCTCAATCAGCTGACGCCAGATCTCCGGCAGGTCATCTTTCTGTGCACCAAACAGGCCGATACGCTGGGAACCGGTGATTTTGGTGTAGAGGTTAAATTCACGCGCGATACGGCCCACGGCCACCAGCCCTTCCGGGGTGATTTCACCGCCCGCAGAGCGTGGGATAACGGAGTAAGTCCCGTCTTTCTGGATATTTGCCAGGAAGTTGTCGTTGGTGTCCTGCAGCGGCGTATGTTCTGGTTTGAGGATGTACTCATTCCAGCAGGAGGCCAGCAGGGAGCCGACGGTCGGTTTACACACTTCGCAGCCATAGCCCTGGCCGTGCTTGGCCAGCAGTTCGTCGAAGGATTTAATGCCTTCCACGCGGATCAGGTGATACAGCTCCTGGCGAGAGTACGCGAAGTGCTCGCACAGGTTGTTGTTCACTTCGATGCCCTGTTTCGCCAGTTCGGCGTTAAGCACCTGAGTGACCAGAGGGATACAGCCGCCGCAGCCGGTCCCGGCTTTGGTTTCCGCTTTCAACGCCGCAACGGTGTGACAGCCTTTGTTGATGGCGGAGATCAACATGCCTTTGGTGACGTCGAAGCAGGAGCAGATCTGCGCGCTGTCCGGCAGTTTATCGACGCCGATAGACGGCTTGCCGCTGGAAGCGTGCGCCGGGAGGATCAGCGCGTCCGGATTCTCCGGCAGTTCGATGGCGTTCAGCACCAGTTGCAGCAGGTTGCCGTAGTCGCTGGTGTCGCCCACCAGCACCGCACCGAGCAGGGTTTTGTTGTCCTGGCTGACGATCAGGCGTTTATAGATCTCTTTGCTCTCGTCGAGATAAACGTAGCTGCGCGCGCCCGGCGTGCGGCCATGCGCATCGCCGATGCCGCCCACGTCCACGCCCAGCAGCTTCAGCTTGGCGCTCAAGTCCGCGCCTTCGAAGGCGTTTTCGTTTCCGAGGATATGGTCAACGGCGACCTGCGCCATTTTGTAGCCCGGCGCCACCAGACCGTACACGCGGTTATTCCAGCTGGCACATTCGCCGATAGCATAGATATCCGGGTCCGAGGTCTGGCAGGTATCGTTCACCATGATCCCGCCGCGCTGGGCAACCGCCAGACCGCACTGGGTGGCCAGCTTGTCGCGTGGGCGAATACCGGTGGAGAAGACGATAAAGTCAACTTCGAGCTCGCTGCCGTCGGCAAAGCGCATGGTTTTACGCGCTTCGGTGCCTTCCTGCACAATCTCTTTGGTGTTTTTGCTGGTGTGGACTTTCACGCCCATGCTTTCAATCTTACGGCGCAGCTGATCGCCACCCATGTGGTCCAGCTGTTCGGCCATCAGCATCGGGGCAAATTCGATGACGTGCGTTTCAACGCCGAGGTTTTTCAACGCTCCGGCTGCTTCTAGACCCAGCAGGCCGCCCCCGACCACCGCGCCGCGTTTACTGCGACGTGCGCAGGATTCGATGGCGTTGAGATCTTCAATGGTACGGTAAACGAAGCAATCCTGCGTTTCCGAACCTTTGATAGGCGGGATCCACGGATATGAGCCAGTCGCCATGATCAGCTTGTCGTAAAAAACCGTACGGCCAGCGCTGGAGTGGATCACTTTCTCCTGACGGTTGATGGTGATAGCGCGTTCGCCCACCAGCACTTTTACGCCATGCTTCTCATAGAAACCTTCACGCACCAGAGAGAGCTCTTCGGCGGTATGATGGGAGAAGTAGGAAGACAAGTGCACACGGTCGTACGCCTTGCGGGGTTCTTCACAGAACACGGTAATATCGAACTGCTCAGCGCTGGCTTTATCGAGAAGATCCTCAATAAAGCGGTGGCCGACCATGCCGTTACCGATGATAGCGAGTCTGACTTTGCTCATTTTTGCCTCGATTTCTTTTCTATTACTGCCTACCTTAACGATTCAGCAGGGGCACTTATTGATGCAAATCAAATACGCCTTCGCCTACTCCCTAGGTGGTAGATGTATGATTTGTCAGGATTTTTATAAGTTATGGAAATCGCTGGCTTTTCGTTGTCGTCGATTTTATGTACAAAAAGAGTGGCTATTTTTGGAAAAACAGGTACTCCTTAATTTCAGCCGCGTTTTTCAGGGGAAAGGTATGTCTACAACACCGCTTTGGCTTGTGCACAATGTTCGTTTACCGGATCGCGAAGGGCTGTGGCAGATCGCCATCGAGAACGGTCGGTTTGGTGATATCACGCCCATGGACAAGACCCACAGCGAAAGCTATGAGGTCTTAAATGCCCGCGGCGGACTTGCCATTCCACCGTTTATTGAGCCGCATATTCACCTGGATACCACGCAGACGGCGGGCGAGCCACACTGGAACCAATCCGGCACGCTGTTTGAAGGGATTGAACGCTGGGCGGAGCGTAAGGCGCTGCTCAGTCATGAAGATGTCAAAGCGCGCGCATGGAAAACGCTGAAGTGGCAAATTGCCAACGGGATCCAGTTTGTCCGCACCCACGTGGATGTCTCCGACCCGACGCTTACCGCCCTGAAGGCGATGCTGGAGGTTAAACAGGAGGTCGCCCCGTGGGTGACGCTGCAAATCGTGGCATTCCCTCAGGAAGGCATTCTCTCTTACCCGAACGGCGCGGCGCTGCTGGAAGAGGCATTAACGCTGGGCGCGGATGTGGTGGGTGCCATCCCGCACTTCGAATTCACCCGGGAATACGGCGTGCAGTCCCTGCATATCGCCTTTGACCTGGCGAAGAAATACGACCGTCCGCTGGATATTCATTGCGATGAAATCGACGATGAGCAGTCCCGCTTTGTGGAGACGGTCGCCACGCTGGCCTATGAAGCTGGCATTGGCGCGCGGGTCACGGCCAGCCACACCACCGCCATGCACTCTTACAACGGCGCGTACACCTCGCGGCTGTTCCGCCTGCTGAAGATGTCGGGTATTAACTTTGTGGCGAATCCGCTGGTGAATATCCACCTGCAGGGGCGCTTTGACGACTATCCGAAGCGTCGGGGCATTACCCGCGTGAAGGAGCTACAGGCGGCGGGCATTAACGTCTGCTTTGGTCATGATGATGTGTTTGATCCATGGTATCCGCTCGGTACCGGCAATATGCTGCAGGTGCTGCATATGGGGCTGCACGTCTGTCAGATGATGGGCTACCCGCAAATTGACAGCGGCCTGAACCTGATCACCCATAACAGCGCCCGCACCTTTGGCCTGAGCGATTACGGTATTGAGACGGGGAACCCGGCGAACCTGGTGATTTTGCCTGCAGAGAGTGGGTTTGAGGCGGTACGCTGTCAGGTGCCGGTGCGCTGGTCCATTCGGCAGGGGCGGATTATTGCCACCACGCAGCTGGCGCAGACCTGGATCAAGATGGATAGCGGGGGAGAAGAGATAAGTTTTGCCAGAAACAGCCCCTCTGCGTAGCGCAGAGGGGCGCAGGGATTAGTGCGACGCCGCTGCAGCGTTATGCTGGCGGTGGCGGGTTACAAAGCCCAGGATGAAGCACATGATGAACACCACGGCGTACAGGCCGTTAGCGGTGTGCAGCGCCGCCAGCGGACCGCTGTGGGCGACGATCGGGCCCGTCACCACAAAGGTCAGCATGGTGCCGATGGTGCCGCAGGTCAGTACGAAGTTCACTAGCTTCGGCGAGGCCACTTTGGTCTGCAGGGAGCCCAGAGTGATGATCGACGTGTAAATGGCGCTTGAGAAGAAGCCCAGGGTCAGAATGAACCACGGCATATGCTCCGGCGAACCGTTGATGAACAGATACATCAGCACGGTAGCCAGGCCTGCCAGCACGGTCAGGATGCGCTGCAGATCGAAGAAGCGCAGGATGAAGCTAAACGCCCACATGCCAAACATGTAAGACATCCAGAAATCGCTCACCAGTTTACCCGCGTCGTTCAGGCTCATGCCCAGACCTTTGGCGTATTCCGGCACCCAGGAGATAAAGCCCAGCTGACCCAGGATGTAGCACAGTGCGGCAATGGAGAGGAACAGTACGCCGATACCCCATTTCTCTTTCGCCACAGGCTCTGCCGTGGTCTGTGCTTTTTTACCCAGAACCGGGAATTCGCAGCCGAAGGTCAGGATGAAGATGGCCACGTAAACCAGGCCGATACAGGCGTAGACCCAGTACCACTCAATGCTGCGCGCCAGCAGAACGGCCGCGACCATCGGGAAAATCATCCCGGCCATGCTGAAGAAGGAGTCGGTAAACAGCAGGCGCGCGCCGCGCTGACGGCCTTCATACATATGGGTAATCAGGAAGGTACCAATCGACATGGTGATCCCGCTGACCAGACCGAGCACGAACATGGCGGCGGAGAACAGGGCGATGCTGTGGCTCAGCATCAGACCCGCCACGGCGGCGACCATCAGCACAAAACCAAAACGCAGCTGCGTTTTCAGCGGAACAATTTCCATCAGCCAGGCATTCAGGAAAATGGAGATCAGGATCCCCGCGTTGAGGAAGGTGAAGGTGTTACTCATGCTGGAAACGGGCAGCTGGAAGTAGTCTGCGATATTTCCCATCACCATCCCGGTGACGATCACCAACGCGCCGGTCAGGGCGTAGGAGAAGAAGCTGATCCATGTGAGCTTGATACGATTGCTGTTAGTCATGTCTGGCCTGTTCAGGAAAAGAAAAGCGCCGGATAGGCGCTGAGAGCGGGCAGATTTTAGTCGCGAAAGTGATCCATTCATATCTTTTAAAGAAAATATGAGCTTCATTGCAGGTTTTTATGTGATCGTGATCACATAAAATTGCGTCATAACCAATCGTTTGCGCGGTAACAACTGTTTCAATTTCGTAAAATTAGGTAAAAGGCTGGTCTCCGTTCATACTGCTCTTTAGAATCAAGCCATTCGCTTTTTATACTGCGCTTTGTTAAGGAATTCTCATGCTCAAATCAACACTGGCGGCTGTCGCAGCTGTGTTTGCTCTTTCTGCCGTTTCCCCGGCTGCGCTGGCAGCAAAAGGGGACCCTCATGTTCTGCTGACCACCTCCGCAGGGAATATTGAGCTGGAACTGAATAGCCAGAAAGCCCCGGTTTCTGTGAAAAACTTCCTCGACTACGTAAACAGCGGCTTTTACAACAACACCACCTTCCACCGCGTGATCCCAGGCTTTATGGTGCAGGGCGGCGGTTTCAACGAGCAGATGCAGCAGAAACAGCCGAATCCACCGATCAAAAACGAAGCGGACAACGGCCTGCTGAACACCCGTGGCACCATCGCCATGGCGCGTACGGCGGATAAAGACAGCGCTACCAGCCAGTTCTTTATCAACGTGGCGGATAACGCCTTCCTCGACCACGGCCAGCGTGACTTCGGCTATGCGGTGTTTGGTAAAGTGGTAAAAGGGATGGACGTGGCGGACAAGATTTCTCAGGTACAGACCCACGACGTTGGGCCATACCAGAATGTACCATCCAAACCGGTCGTGATCCTCTCTGCAAAAGTACTGCCGTAATCTTCTTTGACACGGGCGCGTCTCGCCCGTGTTGTTAGCCCTCCCTGCGAAAGCGCGTTTTGCTGCTTATACTTTGGCAAACGGACATATTCAGGGAGGCGTTAAGTGAAAAAACTCACCGATAAGCAAAAATCCCGTCTCTGGGAGCAGCAGCGTAACGTCAATTTTCAGGCCAGTTGTCTCCTTGAAAAGGGTCATGGTCCTTCAGATCCCCAGATTGAGACGCTGGAACTTGGGCCTTCAGCGCCTGGGTTGCCCCATCTGTGCCTTATTCACCGCCATCTGTATCGTAGAGAGATGAAACGGGCAGGTGAATACCGTACGGACGATATTTTCAAAGGGGACATTCCTTTTTGCCATTTCGAATACATTGAGAAGATGGGCAATGAATTGATGTCGGCACTGGAAAGCGACCGGTACCTGGTGGGTCTTCAGAAAGAGGAGTTTATCGAGCGGATAAGCCATTACTATTGTGAAATCAATATGCTGCATCCTTTTGCCAGCGGTAATGGCATTGCGCAGCGTGTTTTCTTTGAACAGCTGGCGATCCATGCGGGTTACCTGCTGGACTGGCGCGATATCGATCCTGAGCAGTGGGTCGCGGCTAACCAGAGCGGCGCAACGGGAGATTTGTCCGCCCTGAACGCTATCTTTGCCAAAGTAGTGAGCGAAGCGCGGGAATCTGAGTAGAATAGGGCGGCATTTTTTTCGGGAGCCGCCATGATTCTGCTGATTGATAACTACGATTCCTTCACCTGGAACCTTTACCAGTATTTTTGTGAACTGGGTGCAGAGGTGGTTGTCCGCCGTAACGACGACATCAGCCTGACCGAGATTGACGCGCTGTCCCCAAAGAAAATTGTTATCTCGCCGGGGCCGTGTACCCCATCGGAATCGGGTATTTCTCTGGATGTGATCCGCCATTACGCCGGCAGGCTGCCGATTCTTGGCGTCTGCCTTGGCCATCAGGCCATCGGGCAGGTGTTTGGCGCCACCATCGTCCGTGCTGCCAGGGTGATGCACGGTAAAACCTCACCGGTTACCCACACCGGCACGGGCGTGTTTAGCGGGTTAAATAACCCGTTAACCGTCACGCGCTACCATTCTCTGGTGATTGACCCGCCGACGCTGCCCGACTGCTTTGAGGTGACCGCCTGGAGCGAGACGCAGGAGATCATGGGCATTCGTCATCGTGAATGGGATCTCGAAGGGGTGCAGTTCCACCCGGAGAGTATTCTCAGCGAACAGGGGCACCAGCTGCTGGCTAATTTCCTCAATCGCTGAATATCTGTTGCCTTGCTGTGATTTTTTATGCATATTTTGTGATTATATTTTCACAATCAATGTGACATAAAATGGATGGTCATGACATGGCAACTGAACAATCTGCAATTACCCGCGCGACATTCGATGAAGTCATTCTGCCGATTTATGCACCGGCCGAGTTTATCCCGGTAAAGGGAAAAGGCAGCCGCGTCTGGGATCAGCAGGGGAAAGAGTACGTGGATTTCGCCGGGGGGATTGCGGTGACGGCGCTGGGGCATTGCCATCCTGCACTGGTCGAGGCACTGAAAACCCAGGGCGAAACCCTGTGGCACACCAGCAACGTCTTTACCAACGAACCGGCATTGCGCCTGGGGCGCAAGATCATTGACGCGACTTTCGCCGAGCGCGTGCTGTTTATGAACTCCGGGACCGAAGCCAACGAAACCGCCTTCAAGCTGGCGCGCTACTACGCTTCCACACGCCACAGCCCATACAAAACCAAAATCATCGCTTTCCATAACGCTTTCCACGGTCGTTCACTGTTTACCGTTTCCGTTGGCGGCCAGCCGAAGTATTCCGACGGCTTTGGTCCGAAACCCGCCGATATCATTCATGTGCCGTTTAACGATCTGCATGCGGTGAAAGCGGTGATGGATGATCATACCTGCGCGGTCGTGGTTGAGCCGATTCAGGGTGAAGGCGGCGTGACGGCGGCAACGCCGGAATTCCTCAAAGGGCTGCGCGCGCTGTGCGATCAGCATCAGGCGCTGCTGGTGTTTGATGAAGTCCAGAGCGGGATGGGGCGTACCGGCTCCCTGTTCGCCTATATGCACTACGGCGTGACGCCGGATATTCTGACCAGCGCCAAAGCGCTCGGCGGCGGCTTCCCGGTCAGCGCGGTGCTCACTACCCAGGAGATCGCTTCCGCGTTCCACGTTGGCTCTCACGGCTCCACCTACGGCGGAAACCCGCTGGCCTGCGCCATCGCCGGTGCGGCGTTTGATATCATCAATACGCCGGAGGTATTAAGCGGCGTTCAGGCGAAGCGCGAGCTGTTCGTGAAACATCTGCAGCAGATCGACGAAACGTACGACGTCTTCAGCGAGATCCGTGGCATGGGACTACTGATTGGCGCTGAGCTGAAGCCGCAGTACAAAGGCCGCGCACGCGATTTCCTGCACGCCGCTGCTCACGAAGGAGTGATGGTGCTCAACGCCGGCCCGGACGTGATGCGCTTTGCGCCGTCGCTGGTGGTCGAAGAGAACGATATTGAAGATGGATTAACCCGCTTTGCTGCGGCGGTCGCGAAGATCGTTAAAGGCTAATACTCGGTTCGTTTTAACCGCCGCGTTAACCAGATGCCATGATGCGGACGCTGACGCCATGCCACCGACGAAATGGTGTGCATGGTGTTCAGATGCCCCAGAATGCGCTGTAGATGCTGCTCCAGGGTGCTCATTGGCCCGTGGGTGAGCGTTTCCGGCGCTTCCAGAATGTTCGAATCCCCCGATTCACCCGGCGCGTCATACTCCAGACGCTGCTGACACCGCTGCAGGGCAATCTCACACGACTGCAAATAGCGCTGCGCCAGGTCCGGCGTCAGCATGGTATGTTCACGCGCCAGCGTGGTCATCGCGTTGATATGTTCGACGATGAACTGACTGTGCGTTACCCAGAGCTTCATATCCGCCAGATAGTGCGAGTTAAAGCCGGGCTCCTGCATCGCCTGATTCAGCGAGTTGAACAGGGCGTTATGCGCCTGGTTGACCTTCATCCGCTGATACGCCAGCGGGGAGGGCTGCGGATCGTCGCTCAGGATCAGGCGGATAGCCTGCTGGTCGGCCTCCAGCGCGTCGTGGGCGTTCTGCCTGAGCAGGCCGCTTTGCCATTGTGGCCACAGCCAGACCATACCACCAAAGGCAATCAGACAGCCAATCAGGGTATCGATAAGCCTGGCGACAATAAACTGTTCGCCATTGAGCGTAAGCAATTGCAGGGTGTATACCGCCGTGACCGTAAAGCCCACCATCGCCCAGCCGTAGTTTTTGCGGATGATCAGGTAGCTCACCAGGGTAATCAATAGCATGCCTGCCAGCGTATAGCCTTCCGGCACGTGGAAGTGCAGCGTTACGCCCGCGATAATCAACCCCGCCATGGTTCCGCCCGCCCGGTGCAGAATACGCACTCGCGTGGCGCCGTAGCCGTTCTGGGTAACAAACAGTACCGTCATTAATATCCAGTAGGGTTTGGGCAGATGCAGCGCCATGCCCATCAGGCTGGCGATGCTCAGCATCACGCTAATCCGGGCGGCGTTGCGCAGGGCGGAAGATTTAAACGAGAGATAGCTTTTAAGCGCAGGCAGCAGCGGCAGGCGCTTTTGCTTATCCGCCATCAGATCGCGGGGATAGAGCGGGCGCTGGGTACGCAGGACGCGGGCAATACGGCTGAAGTGCCAGGCGGCAAACTGGCCTACCGGGTTATCCTCATGCTGGCGGGCGATTTTCTCCAGTGCGCCGAGCTGCTTGTCCATGTTAAAGCGGGTGGGGTAACGGTGATAAAGAATGTCGTCGGCCAGTACCCGCAGGCGTGCGGACACGGTCTGCGCGTTCCAGCGGATCACCGCTTCGGCATGGCTGCGCTCCACCAGCTTTTGCACCTCCTTCGGGTGGTGCAGGCTCACGGAGATATGCTCCTGCAGATCCAGCCCCACCTGGAAGGTGCGCAGCAGCCGTTTATATTCGTGGTTCTTGTTGGCGGCCAGCATATGCAGTTGCTGGTAGCACTGGCTTATCAGATCCACCACCTTCTGCTGGCGCGTCAGCAGCGGCGGCAGCGATTTTTCCGGGTCGGTATGCTGGGTCAGCAGTGTGTATTTGGCTTCGCAGTACTTCGCAAGCTGGACATAGAGCAGGCTCAGGGATTCACGCAGCGGCTGTTCCCGCCACAGCCAGAACCAGAACCAGTTAAACAGGCCATACCATAGCGTACCGAGGGCGTAGATCAGCAGCGGCTCCCACACCGGCATATTACCTGCGAGACTCAAGGTAAAGATGGCCGCGATGAGTGAGGCGGGCAGTAACCGCGCGTGCAGCGAACTGATTTCGGCGGTCACCCCCAGCGTCATCGCCAGCACGCTCAGGATCAGCGGCAGCGGAATATCGCGGGCCAGCAAAAGCTGCACGGCCAGGCTACACCCGGCAAACAGCGAACCGCCGATAATCAGACGTTTGAAAAAACGCTTATGCGGGGTGTCGAGACCGGCAATGTTGCAGCAGGCGGGAACCAGTGAAAACAGCAGCCCCTGCTGAAGATGCCCAAGGATCAGGCCCACGGCCACAGGAAGGCACAACACCAGCGTTTGTCGCAGTGCGTAGTTAACTTCCGGGTGATAAATTAGCCTGCGCCACATGGGGAGTAGAGACAAAAACGGCGTGACACCTTGCGATGGCACGCCGTTTTATCGGGATTAACGGGTTCCGTAAACCACGATGGTTTTACCGTGGGCGGAGATCAGGTTCTGATCTTCCAGCATTTTCAGGATACGGCCCACTGTTTCACGGGAGCAACCGACGATCTGACCAATTTCCTGGCGGGTAATTTTAATTTGCATGCCGTCAGGGTGGGTCATAGCGTCTGGCTGTTTCGCCAGGTTCAGCAGGGTCTGCGCGATACGGCCGGTCACGTCCAGGAAGGCGAGGTTACCCACTTTCTCTGATGTCACCTGCAGACGGCGAGCCATCTGCGAAGAAAGACGCATCAGGATGTCAGGGTTAACCTGAATCAACTGACGGAATTTCTTGTAGGAAATTTCAGCCACTTCACATGCTGTCTTTGCACGAACCCAGGCGCTACGTTCCTGGCCTTCTTCAAACAGGCCCAGTTCACCGATAAAATCGCCCTGGTTCAGATAAGAAAGGATCATCTCTTTCCCTTCTTCATCTTTGATCAGCACTGCCACCGAGCCTTTGACGATGTAATACAACGTTTCCGCTTTTTCACCCTGGTGAATCAGCGTGCTCTTCGATGGGTACTTATGAATGTGGCAATGAGACAAGAACCATTCGAGAGTCGGGTCTGTTTGCGGTTTGCCAAGCACCATGCGCTGTTATCCTCTGTTATAAGCTGTCACCAGAGTCATAAGATGCATCCGGACTCTGGGGTTGCAATCGAATTCTTACCCATACCTGGGAAGTCGGCTGTCGTAACGTTTCGCAGCCAGTAAAGTTTGATGTCCTCTGCATACATGTGTAACGTCAATGTATTACTGTAGCATCCAGAGTGTTTTAGCATAGCTTTCGCCGCGTGTCTCCTGGTGTCTCGCTTCAGCATGACGCAGGTCGCCTTCCATTGCGAGAAATGTAACGCACGCGTAATCTGTCACCAAAAATGCAACGTTGGAGCTAATGAATATGCAAGCGCGCGTGAAATGGGTAGAAGGTTTAACGTTCCTGGGCGAGTCCTCGTCGGGACACCAGATTTTGATGGACGGTAACTCCGGCGATAAAGCACCCAGCCCAATGGAGATGGTGCTGATGGCGGCAGGGGGATGCAGCGCGATTGACGTGGTGTCGATTCTGCAAAAGGGCCGTCATGATGTGACCGACTGTGAAGTCAAGCTCACGTCAGAACGTCGCGAAGAGGCGCCACGCCTGTTCACGCACATTAACCTGCATTTTGTTGTCACCGGGAAAGCGCTGAAAGATGCTGCCGTCTCACGCGCGGTGGATCTGTCTGCGGAGAAATACTGCTCTGTGGCGTTAATGCTGGAGAAAGCGGTAAAAATTACCCATTCGTATGAAGTGATCGAGGCGTGATTGATGGGGCATCGTGCGTGTTGATGCCCTCACTCTAACCCTCTCCCACCGGGAGAGGGTTACCCACAAAATAATGCCTGCACGGAGGACCCCCTCTCCCTTGAGGGAGAGGGTTGGGGTGAGGGGGAACATATGGCTGTAGAGGTCATTCCGT